>QNDO01000001.1 GCA_003644895.1 Candidatus Hydrothermota bacterium
GGATCCGGCATCTGTTCATAACTTCTAATTACTCTCTTTAAAGTTTTTACAGTAAGATAGCCTGTGATCAATAGAATATCCGCCTGACGCGGAGTTGCCATTGGGGCTATCCCAAATCTTTCCATATCAAATCTCGATGTCATTGTGGGAGGCATTTCTACCGCACCACAGCCGGTGCAGAAGTGCATCATCCATAAAGATCTTGATTGAGCAAATTTGAAAAGTCCCATTTTTCTCACCTCCAGATTGCAACAATGAGTAAGCCTATAAGGCTTATGACGAGCGGGTATTTCCAGTAAAATTTAACAGCCTGCCCAATTCTAAATCTCGGCATAACTGCATTAATAATCACTAGAGTGATGAAGAGAAAAAATGTTTTCAATATGAAGGTCAACCAGTTACCTCCACCAAAGAATATATCCACAACAAGGCCGGTCTCAACAATGATACCTACAGCATGATAGAGCTGGAGCAATCCAAGGAATTTTCCACTGTATTCCACCATTGGTCCTGACGCAATTTCATGGGGAGCAATCACCTGATCGAAGGGTTTTTCACCCATCATACCATGGAGGGCTATAAGTCCTGCAAAAGCAGATATAAAGAATGGGAAGACATTCCAATGAGGAAAGGCAGATTGTACAGTAACAAGAGTCGCTATGGATGCGGTTCTGTGATGTATCATCGGAGCAAGAACCGAAAGGAAGAATACCAACTCATACCCCAGCATGAGGGTTAATCCTCTTGCTATACCTATGGTTGCGTTGGGATTTGCCCCCTCGCCTGCTCCCAAAGCCATTCCCAATGGAGCAACTACAAGAAGATAAAATACCACGAAAATATCGCCTTCAAAAGAGAAGAGGGGTCTGAAACTCCCGAGAGGAATGAAAAATAGGCTTACAAGAACCCCGGTAAAGGCAATTACGGGCCCCAGATTGAACATTACCCCGTGACTTGCTTCGTTACTCTTGGCAAACAGCTTGAGAACGTCCAGAATATTCTGATAGAAGGGGGGACCATATCTTCTGTGAATCCTTGCTATAACTTTACGTGCAATACCTCCATATAGGAGTCCAAGAATAATTACTCCAAAAACTATTCCCAGGTATTCAATAATTTTCAGAACCATAGTTTACCTCCATAGATTAAGATTAAGAGGAGAAGAGTAAACCCCAGGTAAACTATATAGTCGCCGTGACTACCACTGTACACTCTCCTTACAGCATCTCCCAACCCATCAACAAATTTAGAAAGCCAGTCATATAAGGACTCTATTCGTAATTTAAGAAAGCCTTTTATTTCTCTTTCCAGAAAGAGGTAAAAGTCATCTACATAATGGAGTTTATAACTTTCGTCCACAACCTCACCGGCTGTGAAATTATCGAATTGATGCACTTTCCTGGTTCTGCCGCCAAGAAGATAAACTATGAAAGCAAAGACAAAGGCTGCAGCAAACACAATTCCCACATAAAGTGCATTAAATTTGCCCAGTGAGGTGACAATGTATGAGTAGCTATGTTCTATCTTGCCGATTCCAAATATGGAGAGGAATCTATCGATATAATAGAGTACTATTCCAGGCTGCACACCAAAGAGGAGCAAAGGAATTAAGAGAACTATAATCGGGAAGGTGAAGTTAAAAGGTGCCTCTTTTAGATCTTCATATTTAGAGGGTAGTGGACCAAGAAATATAGAGTACACAAGTCTGAAGGAATACAGAAATGCGGTTATTGATGCGGTAAAAATGACTGCCGCAAGGAGTATTCTACCCTCTATTATAAAACTTTCGTATAACATCCACTTGCCAGGGAAACCCACTGTAGGTGGAATACCGGATAATGCAATGATCCCGAAAAGAAGACCTATGAAAGAAACGGGCATCTTTTTGATCAATCCTCCCAGTTCCGTCATTCTGGTTGTGCCTGTCCTGTAGGCAACAGATGCAATGGTGAAGAAGAGGAGGGTTTCAAAGATTGCGTGGCCAACAAATTGAAAAGCTCCAGCTGATATGGATAAGGGGGTTGCAAGAGCGATACCCGCTACAACATACCCGAGCTGGCTTATGCTGGAATAAGCGAGAAGTTCCTTTGAATCATCCTTTGTTGTGGCATATATTCCTGCAAAAAGGGCAGTAATACCTCCGAGCCACGCAAGAGTGAGCTGCAGGTACTTTGCCCCTATAAAGAATTTCGCAAAAGTGTAAAACATTATGAGGAAGTAGCCGAAAATTCCTATCTTCGAAACAGCGCCGGATAAAAGCGCAGTGAAGGAATGAGGACTATCTCTATAAGCATCCTTAACCCAAACATGGAACGGCATCAGAGCGGATTTTACCGCAAATCCAGCAAAGAGTAGAAGAAATAGTACTAACTTCTGTGCTTTACCAAGATAGTGGACCTCATTCATGAAATAGCTGCCTGTAAATCTGTACAATATCGCTATTGCTGCCACTATAAAATATGCACCCAATAGATTCCATATGAGATACTTAACGGCACTTTCCTTCCTGCCATCCCAGATACCAAAGAATGAAAATAAGGTAACAAGCTCCAAGGAGAGGAAAAGTGTTATGGAATCGTATGCATTCACAAAGAGAAGCATTCCGGCAAGCAGGAACTGTACAGATAGGTAATAGAAATCACTGTGTTTTTCCTTGAATGAAGCAAGAATGGAAAGGAAGCCTATCACCACCACTATCTCCCCGATAAGCCAGGACAGGGGAGAAAAGGCCACAGCGTGGAGTTTGAATAACCCTATATCTATGGTGAAACCATATAACTTTCCATATAAGATGGAGTGGAAATAAAGGGAAAGTGTTGAACTGGTGAAGGCAATCGCATGTCCGAGGTGTTTCGAAATCTTGGCGCCGAGGTAAGTGAGAATCCCACCAACAAATAAAATTAGCAAAATATAGAAAAGGGTCATGGTCAACCTCCAATTACCAGATTTATGTATGAAAACTTCATAAATATCGCTTCAGATGCTTTTTCAAAGAGAGGAGTGATTAATCCCGGATTTACGCCAATAATAATTATGAATGCAGCCATAGCAATGATGGGCATTGCTTCAAGAAGATGGATTTCAAGATGAGAAGCCTCTTCATTTCTTTCGTAAAGGATTTTCATAAATCTCACATAGTAATAAACTTCGACTATTGCACCCGTCAAAATCAGAGAGAGTAAGAGATAAAGCCCTTGTTTCCCGGTGGATAAAAGAATAGATAACTTGCTCCAGAATCCTGCAAATAAAGGAAATCCTAAAAGGTTAAGAATAGCCAGAGAAAACAGGAGACCAAGCAGAGGGTTTTTCCTTCCCAGCCCTTTGTAATCATCCAGTTTATAAATCCCGAGATTTTTGATCACCATTCCCACCAGTAAAAAGAGAGCAACCTTTGACACTGCATGATTTACACCCTGAAATATAGCTGCTTTTAAGGCAGGGATTGTGCCTATCCCAAAAATTGCCACAACAAGTCCCATCTGACCTATGGAAGAATATGCTAACATTCTTTTAACCCGCTTCTGCTTCAGAGCTGATAATTCTGCAATCAGAAACGTCATAATTCCAAAAACGATTAATAGCTTGCTTCTTAATGGTAAATCCAACAGAGTAAAGGTAAGCCTTATTAAAGCGTAGAGGCCGGCTTTTGAAATAACTCCTGCAAGAAGTGCAGAAATTCCCTCTCCAGCGCCCTGGTACGCATCCGGGGCCCAGCCATTGAATGGAAAAATTTCAGATTCCACAAAGAAAGCTACAAGAATCAGAAGGAAGGCAACAAGTGCAACACTTTTATTTATAAAAGGCAACTTTGCGGCGATATCTGCTATATTTAAGGTACCTGTCTGTCCATAAAGAAGCGCGATTGCCACGAGAAAAAGAGAGGAACCTATGGAGCTAATTATTAGATATTTTATACCCCCTTCCAGCGATGCTTTCTGTTTCCTTATGGAGACCAGTGCGTATGATGAGATGGCAGTAATCTCAAAAAATACAAACAGATTGAAAAGATCTCCAGTCATAATAATTCCGGATGCGCCCATTAAATTTAGAATGAGGAGAGTGAAAAATTTGTCTTCAGGTTCCTCACCGGGGTGAGCAAGATAATATAATGAAATCAGGAAGCCAATTGTTAGTACAATTAGAAGAAATACAGCGGAGAATGGTTCCACAACCAGATTGATAGAAAAGGGAGGTTTAAATCCCGCAGTATAGGCAATTACTGGTGTTCTCAGAGATTTGAGTGCTAGACTAGCACCGATGTATAGATCGAAACCAATGGTTAAAAAGGCAATTATTTTTCCTGTACGTTTTACGAAAGGAGAGATAAGTGCTATGAAAAAAGCACCGAAAAGTGATATTGCAATAATCAGTATCGGATTCACCATCTCATCTCCTTTATTTTTCTAATATCTAAGGAATTATTCTTTTCATATATTCTTACTACTATAGAAAGAGCCATTGCAGTGACAGCAACACCTATAACTATGGCTGTGAGAACAAGAGCCTGAGGTATAGGATCAACCACTTTTGTCCAAGTTTTGTTCATAATAGGTGCAGTTCCACCACTTATATACCCTGTGGTTATAAGAAGAAGATTCACCCCTGTCTCCATAATATTCAATCCAATTATAATCTTGATGAGATTCCTTTTGGTTGCTGCGATCATGATTCCGCCAATAATTAAAGCAATGGCAGCACCGTAAAACATTGCTCCGCCATTCATTTCTCTTCCTCCTTAAGATTTCTAAGAACACCGGTCATCTCGGCTCCCACTTTGAATCCAATTAAAATATAGATAAGGGGAATAATTCCGGCGCTCAGCAACTTGCCGGGTATACCTTTAGGGAGGAAGTTAGCAAGAAAACTGTTTAGCATTACAAGTCCTAACAGCCCTGTGATAACATAGAGTATACCTGCTGTTCCTTCGGTGAGAGAAAGGGTTTTTTCAGAAACTTCCTTTTGTGTATAGGCTAAGAATAAGAGGAGAAAGGCAGAAGCTATAATCACCCCTCCGGGAAAACCACCTCCAGGTGTTAGATGTCCGTGAACAAATACATATGTGCCAAAAAGAATGATAAGTGGAAAGATATATCTTGCTGCTGTGCTGACAATTAGAGAAGAGGGTTCTTTTTCTTTCGATTTAAATCTCAATCCGTGAAGCAGGGCTCCAAGAGCTGTGGCAGCAAGGAAAAGTACAGTTACTTCTCCGAGTGTATCAAAACCCCTGTAAAGAACCACCACCGCAGTGACAATATTCTGGGAACCTGTCTCCTTCATTCCGTAATCTATATAATGTCTGGCAACAACTGTTTTGTCCTCGCCGAAAGTATTATATTTAACCACACTGTAAAGAGACAGTCCTAGCAGTACAAATAGAAGAATAATCAATACTTTTTTTATCATTTTTCAAACCTCTCTGTTTTCTTCAAAACATAAACGAAAATACCTGTTGTGAGTCCTGCTCCAATTGCAGCTTCGGTGATAGCTACATCTGGTGCTTGAAGGATTAAATAAAGGATAGATGCTATCAGACTGATGGTACCTGAAGAGAGTACCGCTACAAGAAGATCTTTTGTGACCCAAGCTACTATGGTAGCACCGAGCATGAAGAGGACCAAGATGGAAACAAATATGATAATTATACTACTCATCTTTTTCCTCCCCGTATTGATCAACAACACTTTTTTCTGTTAATTTAACCCCCATTTTGTAGCTTGCTCTCCCTATGGCATGGGCTGCGACGGGGTTTGTGAGAAGTAAGAAGAATGCAATAACGAGTGACTTGAGGAACCAGGAGGGTTCTATTATGCCCACACCCACTATGGTGGAAAAAGCTCCGAGTGTTGTGCATTTTGTTCCTGCCTGCAGTCTGTTGTAAACATCGGGCATTCTGAAGACTCCGAGGGAACCCAGAAACAAAAAGATAACTCCGATTAAAATCAATATTTCACCAAAAATCATGTTCCACATCAGAGACCTCCTTCGAAATACCTAGCAATGGCAAGCACAGTTATGAAGGCAAGGACTGCATATACAAGGGCAACATCCATATATATTCCTCTCTTGAAGAAAAGAGAGAACAGAACAAGAAGTGCTGTTGTTACTGTAGTCATGGCATCGACTGAGACAACTCTGTCAGAGGAGGTAGGACCAAGAATAAACCGGAGGAAAAGCAGAAACAGGCCCAGAAGAATAAAGCCTGCATAGATATACCACATCAATCCAGAAACCGCTTGAGACATCTTTCAAACCTCCCTGATATGGCTTTTGATGCTTCTTCTGTATCGGTTGTTTGTACATTTATCCAGTGGATATACAGGGTATCATCCTTAATATCCAGAGTGAAGGTTCCTGGGGTAAGTGTAATGGAATTGGCAACAAGGAGCTTACCAAGATCACTTTTCATATTGGTTTTGATCTTTACAATGCCGGGTTTAATAGGTAGTTTTGGGTGAATTACTCTATACGCAACATCGAGGTTTGCCTTTATCATCTCCCAGATGAGATAAGGAAAGTAAATAATTCCGCAGAATATTTTTTTGGGAGTAAGGTTCAAAAGTCCCTTTTCAGTAAAGTAGCGGTATGTGAAGAGTGCCAGTACAAGAGAAATTACGACTCCGGCAATGAGTTCCTCTGAATCTAATTTACCAGTGAAAATTACCCAGAGGATAAACATAATAATGGCTGTATACAGCCATCTGGAGATGTTTTTCATCATCCCTCCTTGTGCAAGTTATAATTTTCACATGAAAATTATGACACTTTAATCATGTTTTGTCAAGCATTACTCTTTCCTTGAAATTTCGTCCTCAAGAATCTAAAATTTACCAAAAGGAGGCTAAAATGAAGGCGAAAGCGGTTCATTATACAGAAATTGTGGAAAAACCTGTAGAAATGGAAGGTGTTAAGGATGTTACAATAAGATGGTTGATTTCGGTAGAGGATAATGCACCAAATTTCTATATGAGAATGTTTACAGTTCAACCTGGTGGTTATACACCATACCATTCACATCCTTACGAACACGAGGTTTTTATTCTCGAAGGAGAGGGGATTGTGGTAATAGAGGATAAAGAGCACAAAATGAAAGAAGGATATGTTATAGCTGTTCCTCCAGATGTAAAGCATCAGTTTAAAAATACAGGAAATGGAGCTTTAAGATTTTTATGTTTGATTCCAAAGCGTTGAATTAGAAACCCCACAACAGTTCTAAGCCTATATATACTGTTCCGGAGGGTTGGGGTTTGGTATATAAAGTCGCACCAGCTTCAATTTTAAGATAATCTCGAAGGATGATTTTAATATCATATAGCATAATTGTGTTTTTATTTGTCACATCATAAATAAGGAGGACATAAGGTATCTCAAAAACCTTCTGGGGAAATGTGAACTCAACGGCTGTGATGAAGTCCGATTGAAAAATTCCACCTGGAAGATGAATCAGAAACTTATGATTGGCGTGAAGAAAATGTAAACTCGCAATTGTACCTACTATATTCTTCTCAACCATACCATGTAGTGTGTTATTATCATCTTCCCTGAAGAAGCTTAATCTTACAGTCCATGGACCTATGTAAGCGCCGAATATCCCTTTTTTGAATTCTTTTTCATTTCTACCGTATAAACCAAGTAAAAATCTGCCGTAATCAAGCTGAATTTCGGCTTCTTCATTCCAGTTATTTTTATTTCTGTATATGAAAATATTTGAGGTAAAATTAGAAGATGAATACCTTAAAAATCCACCCCAATCTCCTTCAAGATGGGTAGCAATAGTATTAAACATATTTTTTCTTGAAAGTGGATTAAAGACACTTGGGAAACCTGGTATGTAGACTAATTTTCCGCCTTTTAATTCAAACCTTTTAAAATACAGTTTTCCGTAAAACTGAAAGAGCTTCCATTTTTTCTCTTCTTGTTCTTTGTAGTTATAGTAAGTATATCCACCAGTACTATACAACCTCACGTTATTGAATCGAGCTTTCATGTTCAAGATTGGGCTTGCATAAATTCCAGCTTCATCGTCACCGTGCCTAAAAGTTACAAAAGAATCAAAGGTAAAGGTGAAATGAAAAGCAGTGAAAAGGAGTATGATTATCATTTATAAAGCGTTTCTTTAGAAAAGAAGCTTTCGGGAATTTTTATATCAAACTCCAACTTTTTATATGTAATTCGTGTGGAGGAGTTTCTCATTCTCAGATCCTGTATAATGAAGTCGGTAATATAATATCGCTCGCCAAATCTGGAAATTGTGAAAGCTTTTATTTCTTTTATTTTTCTTCCGCTTTTTGTAAAAAGTTCTTCTTTCCAAGGCACGTATTTTGTTTTATCTACAAAAAGCTTTACACGATAATATTGTGCCTTTCCCGTGGTGTCTACGAGTTCCAAAATGTATACCCCATGTCCTTCAAGAACTGTATCCTTAATTATTTTCCCACTATAATAGCTAAAAGGGTCATCCTCCATTAGGTCTTCATAAGATAAGTCACTTCCCATTAGAGATTGTTTCAGCATATCTCCCGAGATTCTTACCACGTCATCGATGTCTGGAAGATAAATATATAAATCCCTTTCAAGCTTGAGATATTTCACATCTCTATCTTCTGGGTTAGTGAAGACAATAAGAAAATCGTTTCCTTTACCATATCCATAAAATTCTTTGAGGAGCCTTTTCTTACCCTTTTTTATCTCCATTGTGGCTTCAAATTTGATAGATTCAATTTTCGTGTTTTCCCTTAACTTTTTGAGTATAAAATCGGGCCTCACTTGCTGTAGAAGTAATGCTAAAAATATTATCTTTATCATAATTCCCTCCTTTAAACCTGTCTCAATGCTTCTTGAGGGGTAAGTTTTCTTGCATAGAGTGCAGGAAATACACTAGATAATGCTGATATTATAAGAGTGAGCAGGAAAGCAAAAAGGAACACTTTAAAATTTGCCTCTGGTCTGATTATATAAGGCATAGGGAAAGCTGTATTTTTTAGTATTGACTCTACATTTATACCCTTTATTGAAAGACCATATGCAAAGAGAAGTCCCAAAAGGGATCCGAAGAATCCCCCTAATGCACCAAGCATTGTCCCTTCCATTCCGAATAACATAAACACTTCGTTATCTGTCATTCCTATTGCCTTGAGAGTTCCAATTTCTCTCAGTCTTTCAAAAACTGCAACTGTCATGGTATTAATTATAGCAAAAGTTGCAAGTCCTATTATAAGGATGTAAATAAAACCGTAGAATACACCTGCTAATTTAAAATATACCCCGAATGTGCCCAAAAGCTCCATGTAAGATTTTGCATCTAAGTCCGGGGGAAGTTTCAGCTTGGTTTTTAACTCGGGAATTTGTTTATCATTTTGGAGGAATAACAAAATTTCTGATGCACCTTCCTTGGTTTTTAACAGTTTTCTTGCGTGTTTTAAAGACATTAGGATGAAGCTTCTATTTAACGTGCTCATGCCAAAGTTTGCTATGCCTGAAACTGGAAGCTTAATACCATTTAAACCACCAAGAGTCGTGCGGGAGAGTATGATTAAAGTATCGCCAGGATTTATTTTTAAAGAATTTGCAAGTTCTTTACCCAAAATGAAACCAGATTCAAGATTACCAGAACCTGTTATAATCCTGCTTTTAATATTTATAGTGCTTTTTTCTTTTTCTGGGTCAATGGCCATTACATAAGCAGGCTTTGTTGTGTTATCTCTTGAAATCAAGGCAGTAAATTTAATTCTTGGTGCAACAAGTTTTACCTCCTTGAATTTTAGGAGGTTATGGATTATGGGAGAGGGCTCCTCTATGAGTTCATCTACAGGTAGAAAAACTCTTTTTCGCAGGTATTCGGTTCGCGCTATGGTTATATGTCCTGTTTCCAGATTTATAACAGCTTCTTTTGTCCCATTCAAAAAACCTTGCACATAGCCATAGAGTGCTACTACCACAAAACTTGCCACAAAAAGTGACAACGCAGTTAAAAAACTTCTTCTTTTATTCCTTAATATATTTTTAAATGCCATCTTCATCATACCCACCTCAAGCATTCTGCTGGTGTCATTTTCATTGCCCGTTTTGATGGAAAATAGCTAGCAAAGATTGTTGTTAATGGTCCAAGAAATAGTGCCACAATAATACTTTTTATGTTCCATGTATTTTTCACAATCCCCATAACTTTATACCCTACATCCATGTCTTTGAGAAGTGGAGACCAATCAATGCCATGCACCACAAAATACCAGTTTATGAGGATTCCTATTATAACCCCTGAAAGAGAGCCCGCTACACCAATTAAAACCCCCTCGCTCAAGAACAATTTCATAACTTCTCTGTCGGTCATACCAATTGCTTTTAGGGTGCCGATTTCTCTTGTTTTTTCAAAAACAGATATAAGTAAAGTATTCGCTGTGCCGATAATACCAATAAGTATTATAAAAAAGAGAAGCACTGCTTGAGCTGCATTCTTTGTTTTGCTTATGGCGAGAAAGTCTGCACCTTCGTCTACCCAGGAGGTGATTTTGAATTTTTTGAAAGCAGAGATTAGTCTATTTTTATAGCTCTCAGCCTTGTTAAACTCATCAGTGAGAATATTTATTTGGGTAACTTCGTCTTTAAAATTCCCCATATCCCTTAAAAGATTAATATCAATGTAGATGTGAGAGTTATTAATTTCAAAGTCTGGGGTATTTAATATACTTTTTATTTCAACTTCTCTGGATACAATGATTCCATTCTTCCCTCTCATGTTGAGAAATAAATAATCTCCTTCTTTAACATCAAAGTGTTTCTTAATGGAAGAGCCAATCCAGATGCCATCACGAAGAGGAGCATCGGCGTATTCAAAAGTCTTAAAAACTGCTTTATCTCGCTCAGGATCTATTCCAACAATAACAACAGGGTATTGATCAATTCCATTATCAAGAAATCCAACTATCTTTAAACGTTCTGTATAGGCTTTTATAAAGGGATATTTCTCTAATTTGTTTTCTATCTCCGAAGGGGTCTCTATGTAACCCTCCAGGGTCTCCTCGTTAAAATCTTCTGAGCGAATAACCATATGGGAAGATTGCAATGCTATAAAGTTCCTGATAGATTCTTTTTCAAATCCTCCTAGCATTCCGGTTATCACAATGTAATAAGTGATTGCCACTGTCAGTATCCCAAAGGTAAGTAAAGTTCTGCGTTTGTCTCGTAGTAGATTTTTTAAAGCAAGCTTCCACATATCATTCTCCTACTATTTTACCATCTCTTAGTTTGATAATTCTCTTTGCATGTTCTACTATCAACGGGTCATGGGTAGAGAAAACGAAGGTAACACCCTTTTCGGCATTGAGCTTCCTCATGAGTTCAACAATACTTTTTCCTGTTTCACTGTCAAGGTTTGCGGTGGGCTCATCTGCAAGAACAAATTCCGGGTCTTTAACTAAAGCCCTTGCAATTGAGACTCTCTGTTGTTCCCCACCAGAGAGCTCTAACGGTTTCATATTCCACTTGTCTGAAAGCCCAACTGCTTCCAATATGGAAAGGATTCTTTTTTCTCTCTCCTTTTTTTGAAGATTTTTATAGCGAAGTTTTAAAGCAATTTCAACGTTTTCATACACCGTAAGGACAGGAATAAGATTAAAACTCTGGAAAATAAAGCCAAAGTAATTCCTTCTTAAAAGAGCAAGTTCCTCAGGTTTTTTTGTTTGTAATTCTTCACCGTGTAATGTTACAGATCCCCGGGTTGGTAGGTCAATACATCCCATTATATTGAGAAGGGTTGTTTTTCCCGAGCCCGAGGGGCCTACAACGGCAGTAAATTCTCCTTTACTTATCTGGAGGTCAATGCCTCGCAAAGCTTTAACTCTATATTTTCCGGATACATAAATTTTTTCTATATCTTTAAGTTCAATTACTATCATCATACCTCCTCTCATTAAAGTATGTTTCAATGACCTCCTTGATCATTTCCGGATACCCTTTTAATCCTAAAGAACCTTTCGGTAATGCCAGGATTCTTTCCATTGAGATTAGATAGATTTTTTTTAACTCATAGATTTTTTCAATACAGTTCTGTTTTGTGTCAGAATTAAGAATTGTCCGCGCTACATCATCACCAAAATTACCCAAAAGTCTTGCAATAAGTCTCCCTGTGTACTCGGGGTACTGAATATCAAAAATACCCTCTTTTACTCCCTGACTAATGATCTTTGAAAAAATAGAGGCACTAATTTCCAGATTTTTCTCATTCATTTTTTGTCGAAAAATTATATTTTTATCATCGTAATAAATCTTGAGATATACGATAATTTCCTTTTTAAATTTTTCAATTTTTACTCTGATACTTTCCTCAAGGATCTTATTCAATTTTTCAATGGCATTAAGATTACTTTCTATTATGGGAGTTAAATGGAAAACTATAAATTTACTCATTGCATCCACGATCTCTTCGAGTATTTCCATTTTGGAATTGAAATGGTAATACAATGTACCACGAGCTATTCCAGCTTTTCTTACGATATCTTCAATTGAGGTATTTTCAAAACCGTTTTTGTAAAAGAGTTCCACGGCTACCTTAAGAATCTCATCCTTTCTCTTTCTGGCTTCTTTCAATGTTCTCTTAGTTTTCTTCATTTCGACCGACCGTCAGTCTAATTATAAAGGATATATTTTTGAGATGTCAAGGAGACTATTTTAGTATGCCAACATCGATGCTTGCTTAATGGTGTTCCCTGCTCGACTCTCGCCTCACCAACCTCAAAAGTGGGGGGAGAAGGAAAAGGGTATACAGGAATGCAAGAGAAATGCCAACAAGAATCACTATGGCAAAGGAGGGATATCCTCGATATTTCCCTAGAAGAAGAGAACCAAAGGCGGCGCCGGTTGTCAAAGTTGTGTAAAATATTGCTCTTCCTATAAGAGTATATACACCGGGTATAGAGCCCTCTTTTATGTATCTGTGCATTACATGGACTGCATCGTCAATTCCGATTCCTATAATTAGCGGGAATGCAAGAACATTGAGGAAATTCAGGGATACACCTGTGAGTCCAAGAACCACGAGAGTGGAGAAGAAAGCAAAGGTGACCGGAACATAGGAGATAAGAGATTTTGGAATACTTCTGAAATCAATAAGAAGCAATATCAGAATTGTTGTAAATACAAGAATTAGGGCTTTCCTGCTCTCCCTCACTCCTGTGGTCCAGAGTACCCTCATAAGTATGGCCATACCCGTTGCAGGAACTTTCTCACTCACTCTATCGATAAAGGTGCCTTTTCCAATATCATTCCAGATATCACCCTTTGAGAATATGGTAAGAAGGAAATATTTACCGTCCTCGGATACAAATTTCTCTTTGACAGAGGTGGGGACATCCTCAAAGGCAATATATTCTGGAGTCGAAGCCGAAATTAAAAGTGGCTTTGTGACTTCAAAGAATTCTTTTCCTATTTGTTTTAATTTTTTCTGTGGCGCGTTTTTAATAGCCATATAAAGAGAATCCAGAAGACCCTTCTTGATGAT
Organism: Candidatus Hydrothermota bacterium; assembly: GCA_003644895.1. GTDB lineage: Bacteria > Hydrothermota > Hydrothermia > UBA1063 > UBA1063 > B29-G16. Next base: position 13,493 of record QNDO01000001.1, read on the forward strand.
ATTTTCTGAGACTTCATAAACTCTATCAAGGCCGGAGATATAGGCGACGGTTTTAAGTTCCAGAATATTATTTTTTAACCTCTTTATCTGTGAAAGGAGAAGTTTCCTATCTGTTCCATGATATGTCATCCTGCGAGCTTTACGGTGGATTTCTTTCACATATTTCATTTTATATTTCTGTTCCTTCTGAGGTGGACAGTAAAGATGAATGCCCTCTACAAAGCTAACACCTGTAATTTTCTTGAGGATCGTCGCTAATGAGTCAGATTCTTCATAGCTCTGAGCCAGAGTCATGAGATAATCTGTGGACATTCCAAATCGCTTAACTAGAGTATCATTTGCTGCAACTGATGCCAGTCCTTTTGCTTCAAGTTTTATAGGATTTGCTTCTGATTCCATATGGGTAATTCCATACGGTGCAATAATGACTATAATAATAGCCAGCATAATGGGAATGTACCATCTTCTTGCAACAAATCCAGCAATATTTCCAAAGGTGGGGATTTTCAGGTCTTTGCCCTGAAGCTTTTTGCCAAAAAGTGTTATGAGTGCAGGAAGCACAAAGATTGTGGCACTTACAGTAGTTATACATCCAAGTCCCACTACGACCCCCAGTTCTTTTAGAGCATCGAAGGATGTGAAATAAAGAGAAAGAAAAGCTAATGCGGTGGTAAAGGCTCCTATGACAAGTCCCCTTCCTACTTTTGGTAGAGCCCCTTCTATTCCTTCCTTCTCCGTGGACGCCTGAAGTATATGTATTGAGTAATCGATTCCGAGACCTATAAGAATGGCAGCCATCATTGCCGTCATCATGTTTAACCGGCCAAATAGAATCTGGGTCAATCCCAGATCCCAGAGAATACCAAACAGAAGTGGTATGCCAGCCAGAATGGGAGCGAGAATTATGCGGAAACCGATAATAAATAGAGCTATAACAAGAATAAAAGAGACCACCGTGGTAACATTCATATCCCTCATTCCAGTGACATATTCATCTCGCATTATAGAGTACATACCGGTATCCATAATTTTTGTATGATTATGAGCTTTTTCTATTTTTTTGATGACATTTCTGATACTATCCACTCCTGCTATGATGTGGGGAAAGGCAGCAAGGTCTGATATTCCCCATCTAGGTTGAACAGAGATTAACACCATTCTATTATCCAAGGATTTAAAATATAGAGGACCTAAAAGTAGCTCTTTTGTTCCAAGTTCAAAATAATCACGCTCACCTGTTCTAATATATTTTTGAGTTCCATAAATAAAATCTTCCAACGCAAGGAGTGATTGAGTGGCCTCCAGCTCTTGAGCGGACAGGTTTTCTTCTTTCTCAATATATTCAGACTCTAAATCATCGTTGTATTTGAGTAGGAAACTGTCCATGTCAAGGCTAGTAATCATCTTTGCAACCCTTTCTATGAGAGAGGAGTCTATGAGCATTAAAGCGTGCTTCTCGAGAAAGTCTTCTGGCTGTTTTAATGTAACAGTTTTAGTAAAACTTTTTATTTTTTCAACAGAGTCTTTTACCTCTTCTGCTATTGCGAGGAGAGATTCTGGTATAGGATGCTCCACTACAATAAGCAGCCCGCCCTCATTTCCAAATCTCTCTATCACAGTATTGTAAAGTGCAAGGGAAGGATGTTTTTTGGGAATTATATTAAGCCATGTCATTTCCATTCGGAGGTGTGCAGCAAAGTATACCATTATGAGTGTGAAAACCACAGAAAGTCCGAGAACTAACTTTGGCCTTTTAATAGAGATATGGGTTATAAGATCGAATAGTCTCTGCATGTCCGCCTCCTTTAAAATCCTACTCTTATCCTGAATATTACTCCATCGTTTATATTGGAGTATTCTGTACCATCCCTTCCTAACCCAACATAGCTTGTAATCTGAAGAGATGTATAATCATTGAAAGAATAACTTATTCCTGGCATTACAATTGTACTTTTGTCATTTATGTTGGTGATGGAAGAGATCTTGAATGTAAATAGCTCGTGTATTCTTTCCAGATTGAAAAAAAACTCATTTTGGCCCATGGTCAGTGTATACCCCGAAAAATAATCAAGCCAATCTGCAGGATTGTAATCTCTGAAATTATCCTTACCTTCTTCGTTTCTTAAATATTCCAAAAGACAAGAAGTAAGGCCATCGTTAAATGTATAATCAATCCCTAAAAGGCCTATTTTCTTTTTTGTTTTTAGATTATAGGTGCCCTCACCGTGTACACCAATACCCAAGAATTCTGTGGAGAAGTCCAGGGTAAAAATTTTGTTTTTTTTCTTAAAAGGTAAAAATATAACAGGATCCATATAAGTACTAAGGTAGTCCAAATAGCCCAGAGAAAAATCCAAGAACCCCTTTACATTACCTCTCAATCTTCCTCCATATGAGGATGAATCAATGCTATTTTCTGGAATATATAATAGATCGACGTCGAAGGAACCCGCAATATCCAAGAACATTCTTAATGCGTCTACACCGTCAAGTTCGTAGGAGGGATCCAAAATAGATTTTTTCTGAAAAACATTTGTGGGATTAAAAGCATATCCTGTTCCCCAGCCTATCTGCTGTCTCCCAAATTGTAGAGTGAGGGGAGATATTCTCACCCTCAGAAAAGCATTTCTGAAATAAAGCCTGGATTTATATGTAAAAGGTATGGAGGGTAGTGCGTACTCGGGCATGAAGTCAGCAAGATCGTACTGTGTTTTACCGTGATACGAAATATACACTAGGTCTGTTCTAAAATAGGAGGAAGAAATTCTCTGTCTCGATGTAAGATTTAGCTTACTATAGCCTACAAATTTGTATTCGCCCTTTAAATTAAAAATTTCCCCTTGATATTCAAAAAACCCTTCCGGTTTAATTGCTAGTATGACAAAAAGGAGGATATTCATTCTTCAGATACCTCCCTGAGCCTTTTTGGAGAAAAGAGATCATCCTCCACTTTGGTTTTGTAGTCAATTCTTATAGTCCGGATTTCTGTTTCGGAACCTGTTTCATTGTTTCTCATGACTACGTGCATGGGAGTTGGAATATAATCCACTATCTTTATATCTTCCTGAATAAGTGTTTTATATGGTTTATCTTCGCCTTTTCGGTAGAAATCTACTACAAGCGGAACATAGGTCTTTTTGTCAACTCTGAGCACCAGTTTCCCATAAGAAATTTTAACATTTTCTTTTGGTATCAGTGTAAGAACGTAAATATCTTTCTCCTCATTCAGATTTACAGGTTTAAATTTCTTTTTGTAGGTTCCCATCGTCATATCTTCGTATGTAAAATCAGAACCCATCATCTTTTGTTTCTTTGCGTGAGACGCAATTTTTCTTATTCTTCCTGTTTCAGGGAAGTAGGCCCATACATTGTCACCAATAATGAGAAAGCTGTTTCCTCGAACTTGAGGAGGGAATATATACACCATCAGCTGTTTGTCCATACCATTTTTAGTATAAAATTTTATTTTGAATGTCCTCTTTTTCCCGGTGGTAGTGATGATAGTTTCTTCCATAACTCCTATGGAGTGGGGAAATATAGCCACACTATCAACTTTACTTAGAAGTTCCTCAGGACTCAACGCCAGTATAATGAACGTAAATAATGTAAACATTTCCTACCTCCTGCTGATTCCCTTCAAAACAGTATCAAGGAAATCTTCTGTGATTCTTTCTAGGTCTATTTCCTCCCTAAATAACATGGCATGAAACAGAATGCCGTCCATGAAAGCAAGTAAACTCCTGGATAAATTTTCGACATTAACTGTTTCTTTGAATTCTTCTTTTTTTATGCCTTCTTCCAGAATTTTTCGTGTGATTCTCAGGTACTTTTTATACATATCCCTGAAATCAAATTTTAAATGGTTTCTTATGCCCTCACTCCAGAACTCTGTCATGACCATAATTGCTTCTCTGGGCATATTTTCCACTAATTCTAGATATCCTGTCACCAGTGCCTTTATTTTCATGGAGGCACTCATATTAGGTTTCACCTTTTGGAAAGCATATTCATCCAAGGCTTTGAAGAGGTGGACAATAAGAGAAGTAAATAGGTCCTCTTTACTCTCGAAATATTCGTAAATTGTCCCTTTCCCAACACCTGCATGCTCTGCAATTTCTCTCATTCGGGTCCTGTGGTAGCCTTTCCGCGAAAAAAGATACAGGGCAGCTTCAAGAATTTTAATCCGTTTATTTTTATTATTTTTGGTATCAAACATATCGACCGACCAGTCGGTCAAAATTATATAATAAGTCTTGCATAATGTCAAAGGAGATTTTTAAATATACATTGTGCATTATAAGATTTATGTAAAATCTACATTCTCGGTGAGAATATCAGGTTTGACTAACCTAAATCAAGACCTTATAATTTGTGCACTTTTGAAAGGGAGGAATTAGTATGCGTATTAAAACAGGATTTACCAGAAGAAGAAGACATAAAAAAATTAGACGAATGGCAAGGGGATATTATGGGCAGAAATCCTCTACCTTTAAAAAGGCCAATGAAGCGGTTTTGAAGTCTCTTCAGTATGCGTATGCCCACAGGAAGAAAAAGAAAGCCGAAATGAGAAAACTATGGATAATAAGAATTAATGCTGCTTGTAGAGAAGAGGGATTGAACTATTCCACTTTCATCAACGGCTTGAAGAAAGCTGGAGTGAATTTAAACAGGAAAGTTCTGGCTGATATTGCGGTAAGGGACCACGAGGCCTTTCACGAACTTGTAGAAGTTGCTAAACAGCATGTCCAGACTTCATGAGATTGAGCTTCTCGGGGAGGAAATCGAAAAAGAATGGAAGAAAGTAACTTCACCCGAGGAGCTGGAAAATTTCAGAATTGTATTTTTTGGGAAAAAGGGGAAAGTTACTTTATTTTTAAAATCCCTTAAAGAATTTGCCCCCGAAGAAAGAAGAGAGGCAGGAAGAATACTTAATGAGTTAAAGACCAAATATTTGGGTCTCATACAGGAGAAGAAAGAAGAGTTCCTTCATAAACTCCCCACAAAGAAATTTGACCTTCATCTTCCTGGAAGAGCGCCTGAGGTAGGCAGGGAACACCCACTAACCAAGGTAGTCAACGAAATTCTGGATATTTTTGTGGGGCTTGGTTTCGAAGAGGTTGGTGGTAAATTTTCACCGGATGTGGAGTGGGATTATTACAACTTTGAAGCATTGAATATTCCTCCATATCATCCCGCAAGAGAAATGCATGATACATTCTTCATAACAGAGAGGATGCTTCTCAGAACCCATACATCTCCTGTTCAAATAAGGGTAATGGAGAAAAGACGACCGCCTTTAAGAATTGTAACAGTAGGAAAAGTTTATAGAGTGGACCCTTTTGATGCATCCCATGCTCCTGCCTTCATGCAGATGGAGGGACTTTACATTGACAGAGATGTTTCTTTCAGCGAATTAAAAGGAACCCTTGAGGTTTTCGCCAGAGAGTTATTTGGACCCGAAACACAGATAAAGTTTGTTCCTTCCTATTTCCCTTTCACGGAACCGAGTGCAGAGGTATATGCAAAGCTTGGTGGTGAATGGATGGAAATTCTTGGCTGTGGAATGGTTCACCCGAATGTTCTGAAAAATGTGGGTTATGACCCCGAAAAATGGAGTGGATATGCCTTTGGACTGGGGATAGAGAGGATAGCGATGATTAAATATGGAATCGACGATATAAGATTATTCTATGAAAACGATGTGAGGTTTCTTAAACAATTATGAAGGTACTTTACAATCTTTTAAAACAATATATAGATTTTGATCTTAATCCCATTGAACTCAAGGAGACCTTTGAGAATCTGGGAATTGAGGTGGAGGAATTTTATTATCTTGCTGAAGGATTGGAAGGGAAAGTAACCACGGGTATCGTCGAGGAGATAAAGGACCATCCCAGTACGAGGGATTACAAGATTGTTAGAGTTTATACAGGCCAGAGGACATTACAGGTTGTGAGTGGAGCACCCAACTTAAGAAAAGGAATAAAGGTTGTGGTTGCTTTACCCGGTGCAGTTATCAAAGGAGTTAGAATAGGAGAGAAAAATATTAAGGGGGTAACCTCGGAAGCTAATATCCTATCGCTTGAGGAACTCGGTCTGGAAGAGGAGTCTCCGGGTATCCTCATCCTAGATGATGATTTTAAAGTGGGTGAATCTCCGCTTGAGAAGCTTGGACTGATAGATTGGGTTTACGATCTTTATATCTTTCCGAATCGTCCCGATTTAATGGGTGTTTTAGGCCTTGCTTATGAGCTCAGAGCAGTAACAGGGAAAGAGGTGAGAATGCCCCGAGTGGGCATTGAGGAAGATGAATCCGTCGGATTATACCCTGTTGAGATACTGGATAAAGAGGGGTGTCCTAGGTATACTGCTAGAATAATAAAAGGTGTGAGGGTGAAAGAATCCCCCTTCTGGCTGAGACGTACTCTTTTTCTACTTGGCCAGAGACCCATAAATAATATTGTAGATGTGACAAATTTTGTAATGCTAGAACTTGGTCATCCTCTTCATGCTTTTGACCTTGGAAAACTAAAGGATAAAATAATTGTAAGGAGGGCAGATAAAGGAGAGAAGATACTGTGTCTGGATGGAGTTGAAAGAGAGCTAAGTGACGAAATACTGGTAATAGCAGATGCGGAGAAACCAGTTGCAATTGCAGGGATAATCGGTGGTGAAGATACAGGTGTTACTGAAGAAACAGAAGATATTCTTATTGAGAGTGCACATTTTGACAGAGCAAGGATAAGAAAAGGGGTGAGTATCCTTGGAATAAAGACAGAATCATCCCGTAGGTTTGAAAGGGGAAGCGACCCTGAGATTCCCCCTCTAGCTTCACGAAGAGCTGCAAAACTTATTCTGGAGATCGCAGGGGGAAAATCGGGTTTGATCAATGATGTAAAGTATATTACTTTAAAAGATAAAAAGATAACAGTATATTTTGATAAATTTAACAGGTTTGTGGGAGAAGAAATTGAACCCGCTACTGTGAAAAATATACTTGAAAACTTTGGTTTCTTACTACGTAGTGATAATGAAAAACTTGAGGTTTTTGTTCCACCGAGGAGAAGAGACCTTGAAGTATGGCAAGATATAGCAGAAGAAGTTTTAAAAGTTTATGGATACGACAGGGTTAAAGGGAAGATTTCATCTGGTGGTAGTTTCACGGGAAAGAAATTTAAATCCGCTGCTTCCCTTATCAGAGATCTTGCCACAAAATCTGGTTTTTATGAGATCAAAACAGTTGAGTTCTCCAATCCACTGGAGCTTGAAGAATTCGGTTTCTGGAAAGAAGAGGCTGTACCTCTGAAAAATCCTCTTACGCAGGATGCTTCGGTTTTGAGAATGAGCCTTATCCCAGGAATTTTGAGATTTGCATCCCTTAATTTAAGAAGAGGACAGAAATTCGTAAGAGGATTTGAGGTTGGCAAGGTCTTCTTCTGGAAAGGCGAGGATAAACTGCCAGAAGAAAAGATGCATTTTGCTGCTATTGTAGCAGGCCGCCTTGAAAAAAAATGGTACAATATGGAAAGGGATGTTGATATTTATGACCTTACCGGTTTGATAGAAATTCTCAAGAATGAATTTAAACTCCGAATAGACGTAGAAGAGAGAGAACTCAAAGGTCTTGTTAATTCGGGAATTATCAGGATTGAAGGGAAAGATGTCGGTGTCATAGGTGAAATCACTCCTCAGGTAAAGAAATATTATGGCATCAAAATGCCGTGTTTTGTCATGGAGATGGATATTTCTTCTTTCTCAGTTCCAGAAAAGAAATATGAGAAATTTTCTCTTTATCCTTCCACAAGAAGGGACCTTTCGATACTTTTGGATAAGGAGAAAAGTTATCTCGAGATAAAGTTAACAATAGATAGAATCCTGCCAGATTTAGTGGAAAAATATGAGGTGATCGATGTATATTCGGGTAAGAATATCCCTGAAAACAAGAAGAGCATAACCATAGCCTTTTATATTCGCAGCAAAGAAAAAACTCTTACACAAGAGGAAGTGGATGCAGAATTTAGTAAGATAATTAATGCCATTAAAAATGCAGGTTTTGAAATAAGGGGATTAGAATGAAGGAGAAAATAGAAGTATTGGAGAAAAAAATAGAAATTTTATTGAATGAGTTTGAAAAGGTGAAAAGGGAGAACATTGAGCTCAAAGAGAGACTCCAGAATATTCTCGAAAAACTTGAAAATGTTGAAAAAAAACTTCAAAATACAATTAACAAACTGGATGCAATACAATGAATCTTGAGCTCTTTAACACAAACAAAACTCGTGGAAAAATTACCATAAAGGGAATAAATTATGAGTTTGAAACAGATCTCACCCCAGAAGAGTTTGAATATTTGAGTAATTATATTTCAGAAAAAATCAAAGAGCAGGAAGATAGAATGATGTTCATGCGGAACAATGTAGAGTTTGTTTCAGTATTAATCGCTGTGATTTACGAAATTGCAAGAGAGCTGATACTTTTAAAGAAAGAGCAGAGTGAGTTAGAAGAAAAACTGGAGAGAATATACAAGAGGATTGAAGCATGTGTATAGCCCCCAAAAAGAGAATTGTGGGTAGATGTCTCAAGTTGGAAGGAAGCTCTGCTGGTAAGAGGGGGGTTGAAGGAGGTGAATGGAGTTGGAGTTCATGGGTTTGGGAAAATCTGAAGGAAGAGAAAAAGATGTTTTTGTACTTCTTTCGCAAAAAGTGGCCCCAGGGACCCTTGAAGAGTTTGTGGGCCAGGAGCATCTTATTGGCAAGGGGAAGCCGCTTAGAGTTCTAATAGAAAGAGGTCAGTTAAGGAGTTCTATCTTTTTCGGTCCCCCCGGGACAGGGAAGACAGCTTTAGCCCGAATTATAGCCAATAAAGTAAATGCAGATTTTTATGAACTCAATGCAACGAGATTAGAAAGGGGACAGCTTAAAGAAACTGTAAAAAATCTCGGCAAATTAAGCAAAATAAAGGGTGTTCCCCCTGTCCTTTTCATGGACGAGATACACCGACTTAATAAATTACAACAGGAATATCTACTCTCTTTTACAGAAGATGGCTCCATAATCCTAATAGGCTCCACTACTCATAATCCATTTTTTGCTGTTTCCAAGGCGCTTTTATCCCGCTCACTTATCTTTGAATTTAAGCCGCTTTGCAAAGAACATATAGTGGAAATACTCAAACGAGCGAAGAAGCTGCTCAAAGAGGAAAAGGGGGTGGATTTCCCCGACAAGATTCTGGTTAAGTTGGCTGAAGTCAGTGAAGGTGATGCCAGAAGAGCACTGAATTATATGGAAGTGCTCTCCATTATAAGTCTTGAAAAGGGTGTTAAGCAGATTACTCAGGAAATGCTGAAAGAACTTCTTCCCGGAAGAATTTTATCCCTCACGGAAGACGAGCACTACGATATGATATCCGCTTATATAAAATCAATAAGAGGAAGTGATCCCGATGCTTCGGTATACTGGCTTGTTAGATTACTGGATGCAGGTGAGGATCCCCTCTATGTTCTGAGAAGACTCTTTGTTCATGCCGCAGAAGATATAGGCCTTAAGAATCCAGATGCTATCCGTGTTATAGCAGCGTGTAAAGAGGGTTTCGAAATGGTAGGGAGACCCGAGGGAGATCTTTTACTGACCCTTGCCACTCTATATCTTGCTACCTCCCCGAAATCTAATCGGGTACTTAGGGCCCTGGGCAGAGCAAGAGAAGTTGTTTCAAAAACAGGAAATCTGGAAGTTCCCCTTCATCTGAGAGATTCCCATTACAGTGGAGCAAAAAAGCTGGGAAGAGGAAAGGGATATATTTATCCCTATGGCAAAAATAAGGGTGTGAAGCAGCAATACCTGCCAGATGAAATAAAAGATGAGAAAATTTATGAGGAATAGGAGGTAAGGAGATGATACTAATAGGAGGAATTGTAGCAGGAATCATAGTTGGTTTTGTTCTTGGTTTTTTTTATTTTAAGTTGATCCATAAGAAAAATATAGAAGAAGCTTATGGAACCAGGGAAAAAATTATAGAAGAAGCAAGGAGAGAAGCAGCAAATATCAGAAAACAAGGTGAGATTCAAGCTAAAGATTACTGGTTTAAAGAAAGAAGAAAATTTGAAAAAGAGACTTATGAAATAAGAAAGGAACTGGATCGAGAAAAGAAAAAACTGGAGGAAAAAGAAAATCAGCTTGAGAAAAAGAATGAGGCCCTGTCTCGAAAAGAGAGGGATTTGAAAAATTTTGAAATGGAACTTAAAGAAAGGGAGAGGGTCCTAAAAGCCAAAGAGGAAAGACTGAATGAACTCCTAGAGGAGGAGGCCAGGAGACTAGAAGAAGTTGCAAGACTCACGAGAGAGGAGGCCAAACAAGAATTACTCCGAAGTCTGGAACAGCAAGCTAGATATGAAGCTGCTCAGCTGATATATAGAATTAGAGAGGAAGCTAAGGAAAAGGCAGAAAAAGAAGCAAGGGAAATAGTTGTTCAGGCAATACAACGGGTAGCAACGCCTCTAGTTCAGGAAAATACCATCACTGTGGTTCCCATTCCTTCTGATGATCTAAAAGGTAGGATTATTGGAAGGGAGGGTAGGAATATAAGAGCCTTTGAATCTGCAACTGGTGTGGAAGTTATAATTGATGATACACCTGAAGCAGTTATACTTTCTTCCTTCGACCCCATCAGAAGGGAAAAAGCCAAACTGGCCCTGGAAAAATTAATACAGGATGGAAGAATTCACCCTGCAAGAATAGAAGAAGTAGTCCAGAAGGTTGAAGAGGAATTCGAAGATCACTTAAAGGTTATTGGTGAAGAAGCTATGGTAGAGCTGGGATTGGGAGGATTTCATGTAGAATTATTAAGGCTTGTGGGGAAAATGAAATTCAGGACCAGTTATGGCCAAAATCTTCTTCAACACTCCAAGGAGGTTGCATACATAGCTGGGATTATGGCAGGAGAACTCGGACTTTCTGTTGAACTTGCGAGGAGGGCTGGACTTCTACATGATATTGGAAAAACTGCAGATGAAAGTTACGAGGGCCCTCACGCCCTAGTAGGTGCACAGATCGCCAAGAAATTTGGAGAAAACGACCTTATAGTAAATGCTATAGCCTCGCATCACGGTGAGGAGGATGCCAAGAGCCCCATTGCAGTACTTGTGCAGGCAGCAGATGCCATTTCTGGCGCAAGACCTGGTGCACGAAGGGAGAGCATAGAGGCCTATATAAAGAGAATCGAAAAGCTAGAGGAAATCGCTGCAGGATATACTGGTGTTGAAAAGGCTTATGCCCTCCAGGCCGGAAGGGAGATAAGAATAATAGTGGAAGCCGACAAGGTAAGTGACACAGATGCCTTCAATCTAGCAAAACAAATAGCACAAAAAATAGAAGAGGAAATAGACTTCCCCGGTCAGATTAAGGTTACAGTTATCAGAGAGACAAGAGCAGTGGAGTATGCCAGGTGATAAGGATTCTCTTCATCGGGGATGTTGTTGGAAAGCCGGGAAGAAGAGTAGTTAGAAGTTTACTACCCGAGATTAAAGAACGTTATAAGATTGATTTTACCATTGCCAACGGCGAGAATGCAGCGGGGGGTGCAGGTCTCACCAGAAAGGTTGCGGATGAGCTACATAATTATGGCATTAATGTCCTGACAAGCGGTAACCACATTTGGGATAATAGAGATATTTTCAGTTTTATAGACAGTGTTGATTGGGTATTGAGGCCCTACAATTATCCTCCTGAAGCACCAGGGAGGGGGTATGGAGTTTTCGAATCCAGAAGGGGGATACATATTGCTGTTATTAACATAATGGGGAGACTTTTCACAGGTTATTTTGACTGTCCCTTCCGGGCTATTGAAAATGTGTTGGAGAAAGACCTTCCCGAAATCAAAATTATAGATTTCCATGCAGAGACCACGGCTGAGAAACAGTCTTTTGCTTTTTATGTAGATGGAAGAGTTACTGCTGTAATAGGTACACATACTCATGTCCAAACTTCAGATGCGAGAATTTTACCTAAGGGGACTGCTTATATTACTGATGTGGGGATGACGGGGGGACTTAACAGTGTAATAGGAGTTAAAAAAGAACTTTATATCAAACGATTTAAGACATTATTACCCGTTGCGTTTGAACCATCAAAGGAGAGATTGGGACTTGAAGGGGTTGTTCTTTCTCTGGAGGAGGCTTCTGGTAAGGTGATAGATATATTTTCCATAAGGGAACTCTTGGATGAATAAAGGTAAACTTTCCAATTGATTGAAGAAGTAAAAGATTATATAAAAGAGCTTGGTATTGAGATTTTTGCTATAATAAAACCCCTTGATTTTAGTTTTCGGAAAGATTATCTCATCCGATGGATTTCAAGCAGATTTCATGGAGAAATGGATTATATGGCCAGGAATCTGGAAAAAAGACTCTCACCTGAAAAACTGTATCCCGAGGTCAAAAGCATTTTGATTGTTGGAATTCCCTATGACACTCTAAGATGGAATGATATAGATAAGAAAGGTAGAGGCTTAATTTCAAAGTATGCAATCCGCAGAGATTATCATAGAGTCATCAAGAAAAAATTGAAAAAAATTCTGTCCTTTTTGAGAGAGAAAAATTCAGAAATTCAAGGTAGAATTTACGTAGATTCTGCTCCGGTTCTTGAGAAAGAACTTGCAAGATTAGCAGGAATTGGGTTTATTGGTAAAAATACCATGTTAATCAGCAAAAAATTTGGATCGTATTTTTTCCTAGGAGAGCTTTTTCTAAATATAGAACTGGAGGAGATAAAACATCCACCTGTACCGCTTCTTTGCGTCTCATGTAAAAGATGTGTGGAGGCCTGCCCTAGCGAGGCCATTGTGAAACCTTACATACTGGATGCTTCCCGTTGTATAAGTTACCTTACAATAGAATATAGAGGAATAATAAAAGATGAGCTGGAAAATCAGATGGGACAATGGATTTTTGGATGTGATGAATGTCAGGAAGTATGTCCATTTAATAGGAAGAATAAACCACTTGAAGTCAGTTTAATACCTGATGAGAAAAGACTCGCCAATATAAAGCTAGAGGAGTTGATTTTACTCAGAAAAGAGGATTTTGAGGAGATCTTTAAAGGCACTCCGGTTAAACGAGCAGGTTATGAGATGTTCATGAGGAATGTATTTATTGCTGCAGGTAATTCAGGTAAGAAGGAACTTCTTCAGAGTTTAAGAAAAAGAGAAAAAGATTTTCTACAAAACCCCATCGTTTACCATCATCTTTTAAGGGCAATTAAAAAGTTAGAAAATAACTGTTCTGAATAATATCGTTATATACTCTCTTTGTTTTTCCGGACGAAATCCTTATAATTTTTGCATGAGTGTGAGATACAGGAGACAGGAGATTATCAAGGGATTTGATCAAAATAAACTAAAAAAAGCACATGTGGCTGTTCTAGGTTCAGGTGGACTTGGGAGTGCAGCTCTTTATTATCTGGCTGCAGCTGGAGTGGGGAAAATTAGTTTTTACGATGCAGATAAGGTCGAGGAGTCAAATCTGAATAGACAAATCTTACATTTTAGTTCTGACATCGGCAGATACAAAGTGGATTCCGCTCTCTCTAAATTAAAAGACCTTAATCCTGAAATCGAGATAGAAGGGTATTCAATAAAGATTGATTCTGAGAGTATAAAAGAAATAGGAAAACCCGACATAATAGTAGATGCTCTGGATAACTTCAAAACCAGATTTATTCTTAACGATTACGCTGTGAAGAATAGAGTTCCTTTTTTACATGCTGCGGTAGAATCCTTGGAGGGGAGACTCTCTTTTGTAGTGCCATTTGAAACACCCTGTTTGAGATGTATCTACAAAGCTCTCCCTCCGAGGAGAGAGATTCCAGTACTCGGAGCAACAGCAGGAATACTTGGAACCATGGAAGCCATAGAAGTGATAAAATTTTTAACTGGGATAGGGAATACATTGAAAGGTCGCATGGCGATATTCAATTTCAAAACATGGGATGTTAGAATAATATATATGGAGAGGGACCCCCATTGTGATATTTGTGGTATGCCCCGCTAACATTTCTTCAACGTCAATAGTATATTATACCATTGACATTTCGATAACACATAAGTATAATAACACTGTGAGGGCGCCGGTAGAAGTGAAGGGTTTCTAAAAAGGAGGTGTATTATGTGGCAAGTATGGATTAGTTTCATAATTTCATTAATACTGTTCATTGTAGGACTTGTTCAGCATGTTAATATAATTTACTGGCTGGGCTTTCTCATAGTTGCCATTTTGACTCTCTGGACAGCCCTTACCAAAAAGTAATTTTTGAGAATTTAGTTCCCAGAGAATTTTCCTCCCATACCGGCGCCCTCTTTAAATTTTGAGTATTTTTATCTTCTTCATTATACTATTTTCATGCCTCATACCAACCTCAAAATCGCCATTGATGGACCCGCAGGATCTGGAAAAAGTACCACAGCAAAACTTGTTGCGAAAGCTTTAGGCCTTCTTCCCATCGATACAGGTGCCATGTATAGGGCTGTAGCCCTAAAGGTTCTAAGAGAGAAAATTGACCCTCATGATGAAGAGAAAGTGGTGGAGATTGCAGGAAAGGTAAATATAGAGCAAAAACTTGAGAATGGAGAAATTCATACATATCTAGACGGTGAGGATGTATCCACTGCCATCAGAACGCCCGAAGTAAACAACACTGTTTCTATAATCTCTGCATATCCCGGCGTAAGGAAAAAGATGGTGGAATTACAACGGAAATTGGCAAAAGCAGGAGGAGTTGTGCTGGAAGGAAGAGATATTGGAACTGTTGTTTTACCTGATGCAGACTTGAAGGTTTATATGATAGCATCTCTTGAGGAAAGAGTCAGGAGAAGGTTGAAGGAGTTAAAGGAAAAGGGCATGGATGTGAGTCTTGAGGATGTAAAGCAGGAGATTCTTATGAGGGACGAAATGGACTCAAAAAGAGAATACTCCCCCTTGAAAATTCCAGAAGATGCTTTTATACTGGATACCACCAATCTTACGGTGGAAGAACAGGTAGAAAAAATTCTAAAGGAGGTAGAAAGGCGCTTCGGCCTAAAGAGGAGATGAGTTTCAAATGGAAACTCGCAAGGATATTATTATATTTACCTTTCAAAATATTGTTCCGTTATAAAATTATTGGCAAGAAAAATATTCCACTAAGAGGACCGGTAATAATTTGTCCCAATCATACCTCTTTCTGGGATCCACCACTGGTAGGATGGGCTTCACCCAGAGAAGTGTATTTTTTAGCCAAAAAAGAACTTTTCACCACGTATAAGATTTTTGGAAAATTTATAGAGTTTTACAACTCTATTCCTATAGACAGGAGCAGTTCTACTCAAGCTGTAAAAAAGGCAGTGGAGTTATTAAATGAAGGAAAAGCAGTGGTTATCTTTCCCGAGGGCACAAGAAACAGAACTAAAAATAAATTGTTGTTACCTCTTAAAAAGGGAGCGACAATGATTGCACTTAAAGCTAAAGCTCCAGTGATTCCTGCTTTCCTTTTTGAGAGCAAGGGAAGCTACTGGGATTGGATTCTGGGTAAGAGGGAGCTTAAAATAAGGTTCGGGAAGCCAATTTTTACCTATAATCTTGAATACAATAAAGAGAATATAAATTATCTTACCAGAGAGCTGGAAGTAAGAATGAGGGAGTTGTATGCCAGAGGTTAAGCTTGCATCTGAATACGGTTTCTGTTATGGAGTTGAACGGGCTTTAGAGATAGTGGAGAAGATGAGAAAAAAGGGAGTGGAATTTGATACCCTCGGTCCTATTATTCATAATCCACAGGTAGTTGCTGAACTTGAGAAGAAAGGAATAAAAGCGGTGGAAAGGATCTATGATACCCCTAAACCTTATATTCTTATTAGAACCCACGGCGTTCCTCCCAATGTGTATAAAGAAGCAGAGAAGCTGGGTAAAAAGATTATTGATGCCACCTGTCCTTTTGTTGCCAATGCGCAGAAAATGGCCAGAAAGTTCCAGGATGAGGGATATCTTGTTGTAGTTGTGGGTAAACAACATCACCCGGAGGTTAAAGGGATTGTAGGGAACACGAACGGAAAGGCAATTGTAGTGGGTTCAGGAGAGGAAGCGAAAAAGGTAGATGTGAGGGGGAAAAAAGTAGGAGTAGTAGCACAAACAACCGTGAGACTGGACCTGGTGCAGGAAGTGATAAGTGAGTTCCTCGAAGACGCAAAAGAGGTGCGGTTCGCAAATACAAGGTGCAATACCACTCAGAAAAGGCAGGATGAAACCCGAGAGATGGCAAAAGAAGTGGATGTGATGGTTATTGTGGGTGGGAAGAATAGCTCCAATACGCGGAGACTGTATGAGATTGCAGCGAAAAATTGTAAAAGAGCTTATCATATTGAAAAAAAAGATGAATTAAGGAAAGAATGGTTTTATAATATAGATAAAGTTGGAGTCACAGGAGGGGCATCTACACCTCCTGAGATTGTGAGAGAGGTATATGAGGAGATAAAAAAAATTCTTTTTAAAGGAGGTACTTATGGAGGAGAGAAAGGTGATGGAGAATAATGAATTTGAATCCATGCTACAGGAGGCATTGAAAATTCCCCGAGAGGGTGAGATAGTGAAGGGGGTGGTAGTTAAAGTAACACCCCAGGAAGTATATATTGATATAGGATCAAAATCGGAAGGTGTTGCACCAAGGTATGAATTCAAAAACCCTGATTTAAAACCCGGTGATGAAGTTTTTGTGTATATAGATACTTTAGATGGCAGAGATGGACGAACCATTGTTTCCAAGCACAAAGCAGATTTCCTCATGGCGTGGGATAGAATTAAAGATGCCTACCAGAATAATGAGACAGTAGATGCAAAAGTCCTCAGACAGGTGAAGGGGGGGTTAATAGTAGACGTTTTCGGTGTGGATGCATTCCTTCCGGGATCTCAACTTGATGTCAAGAAGGTCAAAAGTATTCCTGCTTTTGTGGGAAAGAATATAAAAGTGAAGGTAATAAAATTAAACAAAGCTAGGAAAAACATAGTAGTATCAAGGAAAGAAGTAATAGAGGAAGAGATAGAAAAGCAGAGAGAGAGATTGCTTGGTATAAAACCTGGAGAGATCCTGGAGGGTGTTGTCAAAAATATTACAGACTTTGGAGTATTTGTTGATCTTGGAGGAGTAGATGGTCTTATACATATCTCTGATCTCTCTTGGACCAAGATAAATCATCCAGATCAGGTTCTCAAAGTGGGGGACAAAGTAAAGGTTAAGGTTCTGGAAGTGGACCCCCAAAATCTTAAACTTTCACTGGGATACAAGCAGCTACAGCCTCATCCATGGGAGGCAGTTGCTAAGAAGTACCCCATAGGCTCCATTGTGAAGGGTATAGTGAAGCGTATTGTGGATTATGGAGTTTTTGTAGAACTTGAGTCCGGAGTTGAAGGCCTGGTACATATTACTGAGATGAAATGGGGCAAACCGCCGGCTCATCCATCTGAACTGGTAAAAGAGGGAGATAAGGTTAACGTGGTGGTTTTGAATGTGGAAGTGGAAAAACAGAGAATTTCACTGGGTATGAAACAGGCGGTTCCGGATCCCTGGTCCCTCATTGAAGAAAAATATCCTGTGGGTTCTGTGGTTAAGGGGGTTGTTAAAGACTTTGGAAATTACGGAGCTTATATTGAGATTGAAGAGGGAATCGAAGGATTTCTGCACATCGGCGATATTTCATGGACCAAGAGATTCAAGTCGCCTGAAGAGGCTTTAAGAAAAGGTCAAAGATTGAGACTCAAGGTTTTAAACATTGATAAAAGAGATCGCTTTCTCGAACTGGGATTGAAACAGCTCAGGCCCAGCCCATGGGACGAAATCATTAAAAGGTTGCAGCCTGGTACAGACCTTAAGGCAGAGATCGTGGAAGTAGGAGAAAGAGGAGTTATTGTGGAGGTAGATAAAGGACTTGATGGTTTCGTACCTGCTTCACAACTTCAGAAGAAAGGTTCTCCAAAGGAAAATTACAAAATTGGTGAGGAACTTAACCTTAAGGTGCTACGAGTGGAGCCCCAGCGGAAGAGGGTGTTGCTGTCTGAAAGAGAATTTTATCGGGCTGAAGAAAAGGCGGAAATTGCCAAATTCAAATCTGAGCCTGCAAAGATAAACCTGGGCGAGATATTAAAAGCAGAGCTCGAAAAATTAGAAGAATTACAAAGCCAGACAGAGGAGGGGGAGGGGCAATAAGCTCCCCCTCCATATTCATAAAAACCTTTGGCTGCCGTTTAAATCAGTATTATACTGATTTACTACTCAACGCCTTTTATTTAAGCGGATATTCACAATCTTATGATCCTGAAACTGCAGACTACATTGTAATAAACAGTTGTGTTGTTACGCACAGGGCAGAGAGGGATACAAGGAAGTGGATAAATAGAATTAAAAGAATAAATCCAGGGGCTAAGATTATAATTACTGGTTGTTTCCCTTTCTATAAAAAGATTGAGAATGAAAATATCTGGTTCCAAGGTTCTCCCGGTGAATTAATTGAATATCTAAAGCTTGAGAATCCTCAGTACCTCCGATTTCCTTTGTATCATGTGAGGGCAAATGTGAAGGTTCAAGAGGGGTGCAATTTCAGATGTTCTTATTGTATTGTGCCGAAAACTAGAGGAAAGTCCAGATCAAGACCTCAGGGAGAAATCCTACAAGAGATAGAGTCACTGGTTAACAATGGTGTTTCAGAAATTGTAATAACAGGGACCCAGACTGGAGAATGGGGGAGGGAATGGAAAAAAAATCTTGCGGATCTTCTTGAGGAGATAATCGCTAGATTCCCTAGACTCAGAATCCGACTCTCTTCCATATCCCCCATTCATATAGATGAAGGGATCATTGAATTATTAGAGAAGGGGAAAATTTTGCCCCATTTACATCTTCCCATTCAGTCAGGGTCCCCCCGGATTTTAAGAATAATGCGGAGGCCATACACCCTTGACAAGTATCTGGGGCTTGTGGAGACACTCTTCCAGAAAGTTCCTGATATTGCCGTGGGTACAGACGTTATCGTCGGTTTTCCGGGGGAAAGTGATGAAGATTTCCAGACCGCCATGGAGACTCTGAAAAAAATACCTTATGCATACATGCATGTATTTGAGTTCTCACGAAGACCTGGAACCGAGGCCTATCAGATGGAGCCCGTTCCAACACACATTGTAAGGATGAGGAAAGATATATTGCTAGAGATTGCCAGAGAAAAGAGAAGAAGATATATTGAAAAATTTCTCAGAAGACAAATAGACGGAGTCGTAGAAAAGAGGTCAGACGGATGGTATCATGTAACAACAGGGAATTATCTCAAACTCATTGTGACAGATAAATATAAGCTGAATTGTGGTGGAGTTTATCAGTTTTTACTTAAAAAAATGTATCCGGATTTCAAAATTGAGGCTATTCCTTCTCACTGAAATGGACCGTTTCGTATATGTAAAATATGCAGCTCTCCTTCCATCCATCCTTAGGTAAACCAGCCTTTAAAGAAAGATACTGAAGAGTGACTGTTTTATTCCAGTTCTGCTCAAGGGGCACTTCGGGTAAAAAAGTGGCCTCATGAAGGCCCTTAATCATTATGATGCCATGTTTACCAGGTATATAATTTTTTATATCATCTATTTTGCGAGGAGGATATAGATATACAGAGATTTCTATGGAAATGGAATTTAACTCCTCGGGTCTGAGGGGAGAGAAACGAGGGTCCTGAAAGGCAGCTGCTCGCGCCATTTTCTGTACAGTGATATAAAGAGGGTCGCTGCTCTTATGTATACCAATACAACCTCTGAGTTGAGAGTTTTTTCTCAGAGTCACAAATACTCCTCGTTTTTCAAGCAGCCTGGGATCTGAAGGTTTTTCTCTCACAATATCCTTCCCTTCAAATGCTCTTTTTATGGATTCTCTCGCAAGATTTAAAAGGAATTTTTTTTCCCTTTCGTTAAAGAATTCCCTATAAAATACGATAGAGGCATACCCCACAACTTCTCTTCTACCCCCTGCTGTATCTCCTGAATTGAGATAGAGGAGTTTTTTGGCTTTTAGATTACCTCTCAATTCTCTTATCTTCAAGGCAATAAGAGTAGGGAAGAAACCGCATAGTTCAATTTTTTTCTCTTTAAAACGATTCAAAAACACCTGCGGATCTCCCTCTATGATGGTTTTAATCGTAAAAGAATCTATCTTTTTGGCGATTTCATACGATTTATAATGAGAAAGATCGGTACTCACCAGAATTAAATAATTTTTGCCTTTGAGTAATTCTACGAGAGAGTGAGCAAACTCGTTGGCCTCTGCCATATTGATACTCCCGACAAGAAAAGGCAAAATCCTGAAGTCCTTTAGCACATATTGCAGGAAAGGAAGCTGTACTTCAATTGAGTGTTCCGGGAGGTGTGCCTCCTTTATGAAATTTACAAACTTCAATTTGAGTATCTTCTCTCCTAAATTTTTTTCAACTTCTACATTACCAAGGGGAGTTCTATAGAAATCAAAGAGTCCCACAGAGATTCCCCTTAAAGGATAATAGTGAGCCGGAGCCAGTATAACTACAAGATCATAATCGTCTCCCTGTATTTCTCTGTAGCTTTGGGCAGCTACTTTTCCCGAATATATGTAACCAGCATGAGGTGAGAATAATATCTCCGGTTTACCTCCTAGTGGGATATACTGTGTTGATTCAATAAGCTGTGAAACAACTTTAAAGAGTTCTTCTCTTTGCTCCGGATAAAATCTCCCTGCTTGGGCGGGTTCTCTCAAAAGAAAACTTATTATCATCAACCAGAACATGATAAACCTCCTATTCAAAAACTCCGGGAATCTTTTCACCGCAATAGGGACAATGTCCATTTTTTATCATATTTTTAATTGTAAAAAATCCCTTTCTTTCTATTAAAAGGTGCCCACATCTGGGGCAATATGTATTATTTTGCCTGGCATCAGGAACATTTCCTATATAAACATATTTAAGTCCATGTTTTTTTGCTATATTGTATGCCTTCCTGAGTGTTGCCACTGGGGTGGGTGGAAGGCGCGTTAATTTAAAACGGGGGAAAAATCTTAAGAAATGTACTGGAATATCTTTTCCGAGGCTATCACTGACAAATCTAACAAAATTAGTTAATTCTTCATCGCTATCGTTGTAGCCGGGTATGACCAGATAGGTTATTTCAAACCATACCTCACTGTCCCTTGCTATCTTCAGGTTTTGCTTGATAGCTTTGAAATCTGCATAGCCTATTTTCCTGTATACCTCGTCGGAAAAGCCTTTTAAGTCTATCACAACTGCATCCAAATATTTGAGTAGTTCCTTGAATGGTTCAGGGTTAATGTAGCCACAAGTTACCATCAGATTTTTTATGTTATATTTATGGGCCAATCTAGCGCAATCTATCATGTATTCATAAAAGATTGTGGGTTCAGAGTAAGTGTAGGCGATGGCAGCGCAGCCATTTATTCTTGCAATATCCACAATCCTTTCAGGTGTCATGTATTCTGTTCGAATCTCATCCGGAGCATACTGGGAAATAGTCCAGTTCTGGCAAAAAGTACACCTGAGATTGCAGCCTGGTGTGGCTATGGAGAGTGCAACATTACCGGGTAAAAAGTGGTAAAATGGTTTCTTTTCGATGGGATCTATGTGGATTGCTGCGATTTTTCCGTAACTTAAACTGTAGAGTTTTCCATTCTCATTCTTTCTGGATCTGCAATAGCCTCTTTTACCTTCAGGTATTATACATTGACGGGGACACAGAAGACATTGAACTTTTTTGTTTTTCAATTTTTTATAAAAAAGTGCTTCTTTAGGTACAGGGGGGGCAAAGAATACAATTAAAAGTAAGAGATTCAGGAGTTTCATACTTTATAAATATATTGGGCAGAGTGATTTTTTTCAACAAGAAGAACTTTGACAGAACGTGAAAACCGTTTTAAATTGTTAAAGGGGAATAATGGCTCACACTCATGGGAAAAAGATAAAAGAGAAAAGAGTAAAGTTTGTAATTCTCTTAAATTTTATCATAACCGTTGCAGAGGTTTTTGGTGGTCTTTTATCAGGTAGTCTGGCGCTAATCTCCGACGCTCTCCATAATTTCAGCGATACCATAGCTATTTTTATCAGTTATATTGCTTATCTCCTTGGTAAGAAAGAAGTTACTTATAAAAAAACCTATGGATATAAAAGGGCTGAAATACTTGCGGCACTCTTTAATTCTACAGTTCTTATAGTGATTTCCTTTTTCCTTTTTAAGGAAGCCGTCGTGAGATTAAAATCCCCCACTTATATTAAAGGCTGGCTTATGCTCAGTGTGGCTATAATAGGGCTTGTGGCCAACCTACTTTCAGTTTTACTGCTTAGAGAAGATTCTAAAAAGAGTCTAAACCTCAAGTCTGCTTATATGCATCTCTTCATGGATACATTATCCTCCGTTGCAGTGGTTCTGGGTGGTATTGCGATAGTAACTTTAAAAGTATATTGGATAGACCCCTTACTCACTTTTATAATCGCACTTTATGTTTTAAAAGAGAGTTTTTCAATCCTGCGGGAGTCTATGGATATACTAATGGAAGCCACTCCCCCTGGTATTGATATGCTGGATATTAAGAAAGAAGTGGAAAAAATTCCTGAGGTTAAAAATCTCCATCATGTCCATTTATGGCAGATTGGTGATAATGATATTCATTTTGAGGCTCATATTGAACTGGATCCGGGGTTGAAACTGGAAGAAGTAGATAAAATCAGGATAGCCATTGATAAACTTCTTAAAGAAATGTTTGGTATCCATCACGTCACATTGCAGATGGAAAGTGATAGTTGCCAGAGTAAAAGTATTCTGGGGAATGGGGAGCAATGTCCATAGTTTGACTGCCGAACCCTTAGCATTTAATATAATACGCACATTATGGAGGGATTTCTGAAAAATTTAAGATGCCCACTTTTACAGTCAGGTGTAAAAGTTAAATCTATTTATATATCATTCAATGAATCAGTGGTGATTCCGAAAGATGCATCAGATAAGTTCTTATGAATAATTTCCAATGAATACACGTAATTGTTCATAGGAGGTGTAAAATGCAAATTTTTAAGATGTTGTTTATCTTGTATACAATTGGAAGTGTTTCCTCACAAGCACAAGAAAAAGCCCAATCTCTTAAGCTGGATCTGGAGATTAAAGCAGTAGAATTTGTAAACCTATTGAGTAATGAAAAATTCGCTGAAGCAGTAAAATATTTTGACAGAACTATGAAGAAGGCTCTTTCAGCGGATAAATTGGAGGATGCATGGAATTCCCTGACCAGGCAACTCGGGGATTTCAGGACCCAGAAGGCATTGAAAAGTGAAGAGGTTAAAGAATACATAGTTTATTATGTCACCTGTGAGTTTGAGAAGGCCTCCATTGATATAAAGGTAGTCTTTAACAAAAAGGGAGAGATAGCTGGGCTATTTTTCCTCCCTGCTCAGGGGGTAAAATACACAATACCTGATTACGTGAATAAAGATAAATTTGTGGAATATGAGGTTTCCTTCGGAGCGGAAGAATGGAAGCTCCCGGGCACTTTGACTCTCCCCAAAGGCGAAGGCCCATTCCCGCTGGTGGTATTGATCCATGGTTCAGGACCTAATGAC
>QNDO01000002.1 GCA_003644895.1 Candidatus Hydrothermota bacterium
ATTCCTAGCTGTAAAAACTCCTTTTCCCTCTGCTTTGAAGATGAGAGTCGCTTCTTCTCTGGATGTATCATCAAATTTTAGCCGTATTTTCTTAAGATTAAGCACAATCTGCGGAACATCTTCCAGAACACCATCAACTGTTGAAAACTCATGGTAAACTCCATCAATCCTTGCAGCTATTATTGCATATCCTGGTATCGATGAAAGCAGAACCCTTCTGAGAGCGTTACCCACAGTGGTTCCATACCCCCTTTCTAGTGGGGAAAAAACAAATCTTCCATAATCTTCCTTTACTTCTTCTTTAATTACACCTTGCGGTAGAATAAATTCGAAATCCATCTTATACACCTCACTTTGAATATAGCTCTACAATCAATCTTTCGTTAATGGGGTGTGTGATATCTGCTCTTACAGGGAGCCTAACCACTCTACCCTCAAATTTCTCTTTCTCCAGAGAAAGCCATGCTGGCAAAGCCTGTAGATCCCTTGCTTCAACGCTTTTAACAATAGCAGGGATATTTCTTGACTTCTCTTTTACTGATATTACATCGCCCTCTTTTACAAGATAGGAAGGGATATCAACCTTTCTGCCATTAACCCTTATATGTCCATGACGAACAAATTGCCTTGCCTGAGCTCTGGATTCAGCAAATCCCAGCTGATACACCACATTGTCCAATCTTCTTTCCAAGAGCGTCAAAAGATTTTCACCAGTGTTACCCGGCATTTTTCTTGCAAGTTCAAAATACTTTTTGAATTGTGCTTCCAAAACTCCATAAATACGTTTAACCTTCTGCTTTTCTCTGAGCTGCATTCCGTATATGGATAGCTTTCTTCTTGATGTTGGCCCATGTACTCCTGGAGGATACCTCCTCCTCTCAAAAGCACATTTAGGTGTGTAACACCTATCTCCCTTTAAAAATAACTTTTCTCCTTCTCTTCTACATAGCTTACACTTTGGCCCTGTATATCTTGCCATATCTATTATACCCTCCTTCTCTTGGGTGGTCTGCAACCGTTATGAGGAATAGGAGTAACATCCCTGATTGCAAATACATCAAGACCTGCTGCTTGAATAGCACGAATCGCAGCTTCACGCCCTGGTCCAGGACCCTTAACCCAAACTTCCACTCTCTGAACACCAAGCTCTTTGGCTTCCTGAGCTGCCTGAGCAGCAGCTTTAGATGCAGCAAAGGGGGTTCCTTTTCTTGTACCAGAGAAACCAACTGTTCCTCCACTGGCCCATGTAATGGTATTTCCCTTCAAATCTGTTATTGTAACTATGGTATTATTAAATGTAGATTGAATATGGGCTATACCTACAGGCTCCACACCCCTTGCTTTCTTTCTCTTTCTTCTTAACGTCTGAGCACTGGTTCTTCTAGCCATTTATTTTACCCCCTATTTTCCCTTTTTCCTGGCCCGTTTCAGCATATTTCCTCTTGGGCCTTTCCTCGTTCTGGCATTAGACCTTGTTCTCTGTCCCCTTACAGGAAGCCCGGCCTGATGCCTTAAGCCGCGGTAACAACCTATATCAATAAGCCTTTTAATATTCCTTGCTATTTCCGCTTTCAATGCACCTTCAACTTTATATTTTGCTACCTCTTCACGCAACTTAGCTACTTCCTCTGGAGTCAAATCTTTTACTCTCTTATCCGGATTCACACCAGTAGCCTGAAGGATTTTCCGAGATGTGGAAAGGCCTATTCCAAAAATATATGTTAGACCGATCTCCACTCTTTTATTCCTAGGAAGATCTACTCCTGCTATCCTTGCCATTTAAACCTCCTATCCCTGCCGCTGTTTGTGTTTAGGATTTTCGCAAATTACCATAACCTTTCCTTTTCTTCTAATAATTTTACATTTTTTACACATTTTTTTAACCGATGATCTCACTTTCATAAAAAATACCTCCTCAGGGGATCAAAAAGCTCTATAATTTTAAAATATCCCACATATTTTGTCAAACTCTTACTCCTCATTTATATCGATATACTATACGGCCTCTTGTGAGGTCATACGGTGAAAGCTCCACCGCAACCCTATCCCCGGGAAGTATTCTTATAAAATGCATCCGCATTTTCCCGGAAACGTGTGCAAGCACTACTAGGCCGTTATCCAGTTCTACCCTGAACATAGCATTGGGCAGAACCTCTTTCACCGTTCCCTCTACTCTTATTACATTTTTCTTTGCCATAATTTACTCCGTCAAGATTTCAGCACCATCCTTTCTCACAAGGATAGTGTGCTCAAAATGAGCAGCTGGCTTACCATCTACTGTATAGATTGTCCAACCGTCACTCCCTGTTTTCACTTCACCAGAACCTGTAGTGAACATAGGTTCAATGGCCAGTGTCATACCTTCCTTCAGTACAGGCCCTCTTCCAGGTAACCCGTAATTTGGTACAAACGGGTCCTCATGTAATTTTAAACCAACCCCGTGACCCCCGAGGGCTTTTATCACTGAAAGACTGTATTCTTTTGCTGTTTCTTCAATCACATGTGAAATATCAGAAAGCCTTATTCCTTCTTTTATTATATCTATTGCTCTGAACAAAGCCCTCCTAGTTCCTTCCAATAGCCTTTTCACATCCTCTCCTGGTTCATCCCCTAAAAATACCGTGAAAGCTGAATCAGAATAAAATCCTTTATAAACAACACCCGAATCAATTTTGACTATATCTCCCTCTTTCAATACTCTTTCATCCGGTATACCGTGAACCACTTCTTCATTTAATGAGATACAAGTGGCAGCTGGAAACCCCCTGTACCCAAGAAAAGCAGGTTTTCCTCCCCTCCGCTCGATCTCTTTTTTTATCCACATATCTATATCCCGAAGTGTAGTTCCTGGAATAAGCAATTCTCGTACCCCTTTAAACACTTCACTGAGAATCTTGGCTGATTCTTTAATCCCCTGGATCTGTTTCTCATCTTTAACATATATCATTGCGAAGTAGTCCTAAAATTGAACGAAGTACTTCTTCAGGGGGTCTATCGGCATCTATCTTCTTTAACAGCCCCTTCTTTTCATAGAAATCAACCAGAGGAAGTGTATCTCTTTCGTAGACCTGAAGTCTATTGCGAACGGTGGCTTCATTATCATCCTTTCTTCTCTCCAGAGCTGTTCCACAGTAGTCACAAACTTCATCATTTTTAGGAGGATTTGTTATAAGGTTATAAACAGCTCCACACCGGGGACATACTCTCCGGGAAGTTAATCTCTTGATTACCTTTTCATCATCTATATCAAAGTAAATTACTGCTTTCAAGTCCTTTTTGAGTTCTCTCAGGATATTATCTAAACCCTCCGCCTGTATAATGGTGCGAGGAAAGCCATCCAGCACAAAATTTTCCAGTTTGCTGATCCTTTCTTTTACAAGAGAAAGTATAATATCATCAGGGACCAGTTCTCCCTTTTCCATATAACTTGCAGCAAGTTTTCCCAATTTTGTCCCATTTCTTACTGCCTCTCTCAAAATATCACCGGTTGAAATTTTTTCAATTCCGTATTGTTCTTTTAGGTAATCGGCTTGTGTGCCCTTACCTGCCCCAGGTGGTCCCAGAAAAACCAGCCTTATCCCCTCCATCCTCTAATTCGACCCTTCTTGAGGAGCCCTTCATACTGTCGCATTATAAGGTGTGCATTTATCTGTTGCATAAGTTCAAGAGCCACACCCACAATTATAAGGATCCTGGTCCCCCCAAAATAGATTTGAGCATTTGTCCACTTCATTATGTGATAAGGGACTATGGCAATTATTGCGAAAAAGATTGCCCCGGGTAGTAGAATGCGGGCCATAACTCTATCAATAAAATCCGCGGTTTTCTGCCCAGGTCTGACTCCAGGGATAAAACCTGAATATCTCTGAAGATTGTCTGCCAGCTCTTTGGGGTTCATTACAATAGCAGTGTAGTAGTATGCAAAGAAGATAATTAATCCTCCAAACAACATATCATAGACGAGTGAGCCCGGCCTGAATTTGGAAGCAATATTCTGCAAGGCTTCAGAACCGCTGAAAAATGCCACATTACTTGGTGCCATGAGGATAGTCTGGGCGAATATGATGGGAATTACACCGGCTGTATTTACTGTAAGCGGAAGATATGTACTTTGTCCCCCGTATATTTTTCTTCCCACAACCCTTTTAGCATACTGAATGGGAATCCTTCTCTGGGATTCAGTGACCAACACCACCGCAGCAACGGTTAAAACAATTATAACTATAAGGAATAAAAAGGCCAGAGGCGAAATACCACCTGTTTTCAAAAGATTGATTGTATTGAAAAATTCATAAGGTACAGAATCCAGTGTACCCGCAAAGATTAAGACAGAAATTCCGTTTCCAATGCCTCTCTCTGTCATTTGTTCACCTATCCACATGAGAAACAGGGTACCTGCAACAAGACTCACTACAGTCTGAAAGATGAAACCCGGTCCAGGATTCGGCACCACAGCTGCACCTGATGGACTACGCAAATTGGAAAGGAATATCGATATTCCAAAGGCCTGTATACCCGCAATCAAAACTGTTAGGTAACGGGTATACTGAGTTATTAGCCTTCTACCATGTTCACCTTCCCTGTGTAGTCTTTCAAGATAGGGCCATGTTGTTGTAAGAAGCTGCATTACAATTGAAGCGGAGATGTAAGGCATTATGCCGGCCCCGAAAATAGCCGCTCTTTGCAGTGCTCCTCCTACAAAAATGTCATAAAGTCCAAAAATGGTACCAGAAAGATTCTGCCTGAAAAATTCAGCAAGTGCACTACCATCCACTCCAGGAAGTGGTATATGTGTTCCCACTCTGTAAACAGCAATCATTGCTAGAGTGAAGAGTATTTTATTTCTTAATTCACCAATTTTTGGTATGGCATCTAAATTTCTAAGCATTTATTTTACCGCCAGCTTTTTCAATTTTTTCCCTGGCACCCTTTGATATTTTATCCACTTGAAACTCCAAGGCCTTGGTAAGGTCGCCTCTACCAAGAACCTTCACGGGTAGTTCAGTCCTCTTGATCAACCCCTTATTAAAGAGTGTTTCCTTGTTTACTACCTCACCCTCGCTATAGCGGCTCTCAATCTGATCCAGGTTCACATATTCATATTCTTTCCTGAATATATTCTTAAATCCTCTCTTCGGCAATCTTCTGTACAGAGGCATCTGCCCGCCTTCAAACCACACTGGCTTAGCTCCTCCAGCACGGGCTTTTTCTCCCTTGTGTCCCCTGCCAGCTGTCTTACCATGTCCGGACCCTGGTCCTCTACCTACCCTCTTTCTTTTTTTAACTGCACCTTTTTTAGGTTCAAGATTTGAGAGTGTAATCATTCATTTCCCTCCTCAATTTCTTCAACTTCGATGAGATAAGAGACTTGTTTAATCATACCTCTAATTTGAGGCGTATCTCTATGTATTCTCTCTTTCCCTATACGACCAAGTCCTAAAGCTTCGAGAGTCTGCTTATGTCTTTTATTAACATCAATGGAACTTCTAATCTGCCTGACTCTCAGCTTCTTTTCTCCCACGGCCAAACCTCCTCATTATTATATTTACATCAAGACCTCTGAGTTTTGCAACCTCATGTGGATCCTTCAGTGCCAAAAGTGCATTCAATGTAGCTTTCATCATGTTAATGGCATTATTAGAACCAAGAGATTTAGTGAGAGCATTTTGATATCCTGCGGCTTCAAGTATGGCTCTGACAGGTTGAGGCGCAATGATACCTGTACCAGGAGCTGCCGGTTTCAGAAGCACCTTTGAAGCACCCTCCTTTCCAATTATTTCATGGGGAAGAGTTCCATTAAGGATTACAACTTTTTTCATGTTCTTCCGGGCTCTTTTTAGTGCTTTCTGGATCGCTTCAGGGGTCTCCTGGGCCTTCCCATGCCCTATCCCTACTCTACCCTGTCCATCTCCAACAACAACCCAGACAGATAACTTAAAATTCTTGCCACCTTTTGTTACTTTACTTACCCGCTTAATAACAACAATATTTTCTATAAGTTCAGAAACTCCTTCTCTATCAACAACGGCCATACCATCTCCTCCTTAAAATTCAAGGCCTCCCTCTCTTGCACCTTCTGCAAGAGCTTTGACCCTTCCGTGATATTTGTATCCACTCCTGTCAAACGCAACCTTTTTAATGCCCTTTTCAATAGCCCTCTTCGCGATAAGCCTTCCCACTATCCTGGCTTTTTCTGTCTTGCTCTTCGCATTTTTCAACTCTTCCTGAACTTCCTTACTGAGTGTGGAGGCTCCCACAATAGTTTTAGAAGGTCCTATGGGAGGATCTACCACAATCTGAGCATATATATGCTTCAAGCTTTTATAAACAGTTAGCCTTGGTCTATCCTCGGTACCCACAACCTTTTTTCTAACTCTCAGGTGTCTTCTCTTTCTTCTTAAAACTTTTTCCTCTCTATCCATTTTTATCCTCCGACTTTAGCTCCCGCTTTTCCAGCTTTTCTTCTCACATGCTCGCCCTTATATCTGATACCCTTGCCCTTATAGGGCTCCGGCGGTCTTACTTTTCTTATCCGGGCCGCTATTTCTCCCACAAGTTGTTTATCTATCCCGTGAACTTTGATAATGTTTTGTCCCTCTACTTCAAATCTTATACCTTCTGGAGGTACAACCTCCACCGGATGAGAATATCCAACTGTAAGAACAAGTTTTTGACCTTCCACTCTCGCACGGTAGCCGGTACCTACAATCTCCAATTCCTTCACAAAACCCTTTGATACTCCCTCCACCATATTGGCAATGATTTGTCTTGTGGTTCCATGTAATGCTTTATGAAATTTTTTATCCGAAGGTCTTTCAACCACTATTTTATCTTTTTCAATTTTTATTGTCATATCGGGGTGATGTTTAAAAGATAGAGTTCCCTTGGGTCCCTTCACGGTCACCACACCATCCTTATATTGAACCTGAACCCCTTTTGGTATCTCAATTGGTTTCTTTCCAATCCTTGACATATTCTACCTCCTACCAAATATAGAGAAGGAGTTCGCCTCCAACACCCTTTCTTCGCGCTTCTCTATCAGTCATAAGACCCTGAGATGTGGAGAGAATAGCAATACCGAGTCCATTTTTGACCCACGGAATCTCCTTCTTTCCCACGTATACTCTTCTTGACGGCTTGGATACCCTCTGCAAATCAGTAATAACAGATCTACCATCCTCGGTATATTTTAGATACACCACTGCTTCACCGCCTCTATCTCGTGAAGTTATCTCATAACCTGCTATAAATCCCTCCCTTTTCATAATATCCAGAATGGCTATTTTAAGTTTTGAAATAGGCTTTATGGCAACCTTTTCGTGATGTGCCCTAATCCCATTTCTGATCCTTGTCAACATGTCTGCAATTGGATCTGTAATCATAACTACCTTCCTCCTACCAGCTGGCCTTTTTAACACCAGGGAGCTCTCCCCTTAAAGCAAGCTCCCTGAAGCAAATCCTGCAGAGTCCGAATTTTCTAATATAACCTCTTGGTCTACCGCACCTTTTACACCTGTTCCTCTTACGGATCTCATATTTAGGCTCTACAGTAAAAGCTCTCACAAATTTTGCCTTTCTTGCCATCTTTACCTCCTTTCAAATGGAAAGCCAAACGCTTCCAGAAGCTTCATGGCCTCTTCGTCTGTTTCAGCAGTAGTAACAATGGCAATATCCATGCCAAAAACTTTCTTTACCTTATCAATATCTATCTCGGGGAAAACAGTATGTTCTTGAAGCCCAAGATTGTAGTTCCCTCTACCATCAAATGAATTCCTCTTTGTCCCCCTGAAATCTCTAACTCTCGGAAGAGCAAAGTTTATCAATCTATCCAGAAAATCGTAAGCCCTCTTGCCTCTCAGAGTGACCTTAAGCCCGATTGGCATTCCCTTTCTGAGATGGAACGCTGCAACCGATTTTCTAGCTCTTCTAATCTGAGGTTTCTGTCCGGTTATTACAGCGAGATCCTGAGCTATAACATCCAGAATCTTTGGATCCTGAACAGCTTCTCCCACACCTACATTAATCACTATCTTTTCTATCCTGGGAACCTCCATAATGTTCTTATAACCTAATTCCTTCATTAAATAGGGCCTTATTTTCTCTCTGTATTCTTTAAGCAATCTGGACATTATTCTATCACCTCGTTACATTTTTTGCAGTATCTCACTTTCTTTCCATCTTCTAGGAATCTAAAGCCTACTCTTGTTGGCTGTCCACAATTTGGACATACAAGCATAAGATTTGAAATGTGAATGGGAGCTTCCATTTCTACAATACCTGATGGTCTCTCTGGTCCTCTTGCTCTCATATGTCTCTTCACGATATTTACTTCTTCCACTATGGCTCTCATCCTTCTAGGGAAAACTTTTTTCACCTTACCAATTTTTCCCCTGTCACGTCCCGCAATAACAAGTACAGTATCATCTTTCTTTATTTTAAAAGCCATTTTATACCACCTCCGGAGCCAGGGAAACTATCTTCATAAACCTTCTTTCGCGCAACTCTCTGGCAACAGGACCAAAGACTCTGGTACCACGAGGCTCATTGTTATTATCGATAAGAACAGCAGCATTATCATCAAACTTAATATAAGTTCCATCTTTTCTCCTGATTTCCTTTTTAGTTCTCACTATTACAGCACGTGCTTTCTCCCCTTTCTTTACAGAAGAACCCGGAACTGCTTCCTTGATCGTCACAACCACAATATCTCCAACATAAGCATATTTCCTTCTACTTCCTCCCAATACTTTTATAACCATGGCTTCCTGAGCACCTGTATTATCAGCAATCTTAAGACGGGAAATATCCTGAATCATTTCCTACTCCTCCCTTTCAGCCTTTCTAATGATTTCTACTAATCTCCACCTTTTCAGCTTTGACAGGGGCCTGGTCTCCATTATTCTAACAACATCACCTTCTCTGGACTCATTTTTTTCATCATGTACGTAAAACTTCGAACGTTTCTTCACATATTTC
Source organism: Candidatus Hydrothermota bacterium (assembly GCA_003644895.1). Taxonomy (GTDB): domain Bacteria; phylum Hydrothermota; class Hydrothermia; order UBA1063; family UBA1063; genus B29-G16. Next base: position 8,977 of record QNDO01000002.1, read on the forward strand.
TTATACTTAGGGTGTTGTGCCAATCTCTCCACGAGAACAACTCTAGTCTTGTCCATCTTATCACTGATTACAACCCCTATCCTCTCTTTCCTCTTTCCACGTGTCATGAGACCTTCCTCCTCTCATTCAGGATAGTGAGAATCCGAGCAATTTCTCTCTTAATCTCCTTAAACCTGTGAGGCTGAGCCAGCCTGTGCATAGCTTTTTCCATCCTTAAGGTAAAAAGCTCCTCTTTTAAATCCTTTATCCTCTGTTTGAGTTCTTCATCAGTGAGCTCTCTGAGTTCCTTCGCCTTCATACTCCACCCTCCTTATAAGAAACGAATCTCGTTTTTATGGGCAGCTTATGGGATGCTCTTCTGAAGGCTTCTCTGGCCTGTTCCTCCGTAACACCGGCAATCTCAAAGAGAATCCTTCCTGGTTTCACCACTGCAACCCAGTGATCTACATTTCCCTTACCCTTTCCCATCCTTGTCTCGGCAGGCTTTTTGGTAACAGGTTTATCAGGGAAAATCCTGATCCAGAGTTTCCCACCTTTCTTGAGATAACGAGCTATAGCAAGTCGTGCTGCTTCAATCTGGTTCCCAGTTATCCAGTGTGCTTCCATGGCCTTAAGACCATAATCACCAAAGGCAAGAAAATTTCCAGCCTGAGCTTTCCCCTTCATTCTCCCACGGTGCTGCTTTCTGTATTTCGTTCTTTTAGGCATTAACATTTACTCTTCCTCCTCACTCTTTTCCAGAATATCTCCCTTATACACCCAAACTTTAATACCTATGGTTCCGTACTTGGTATAAGCTGTGGCTTCTGCGTAGTCTATATCAGCTCTCAGTGTCTGTAAAGGAACTCTCCCTTTCAAATACCATTCTTTTCTGGCAATTTCAGCGCCAGCGAGTCTTCCCTTGGCCCACACTTTAATCCCTTTAGCACCCATCCTCATGGCCATTTCAACCGCTCTCTTCATAGCTCTCCTGTGCGAAACCCTTTGCTCGATTCTGGCAGCAAGGTTCTGGGCTATCAATTCAGCATCTGTCTCAGGAATTCTTACCTCTACCACATTTATATTTATGTCCTTATAACCTACAAGCTGTGTCAGTTCCCTTCTCAAACTCTCTACTTCCTGCCCTCTACGACCAATAACCATTCCGGGCCTTGCAGTATGAATGGTTACAGAAAGTTTGTCTGCTGCTCTATCCACTATAACCTTTGATATACCCGCTTCTTTGAATCTCTTCCTAACATATTCTCTTATCTTTAAATCTTCATGTAAAAACTTTTCGTAATCCTTTCCCCTTGCAAACCAGTGGGATTGCCAGTCCTTATTAATCCCAATTCTAAAACCTATTGGATGAACTTTCTGCCCCATAATTACCTCCCAGGTGACACTTCAATGGTGATATGTGAAGTTCTTTTCCTGATTAATGTCGCCATTCCTCTGAACATAGGCCTCACTCTCTTTAGAATAACTCCTCTATCCACTTTCGCAAGGGAAACATACAGATTCTCCACAGGTTCTTCTCCACCTTTATCTTTGTAAGATGCAATGGCTGCTTTAAGAGCTTTCAAGGTAATTCTCGCTGCTTTTTTGTTGGTGAGCGTAAGAATTCTTTCCGCCTCTCTCACATTCTTGCCCCTAATTTCATCGAGCATGGGAGCAACCTTCTTAGGTGATATTCTCCTATATTTTAAGACGCATCTTCCCACCATCATTTCAACCTCGCTTTTTGGGCAGCTTTTTTATCTTTATGACCTCTGTAAGTCCTCGTAGGAGCAAATTCCCCAAGCTTGTGTCCCACCATATCCTGTGTGATATAAACTGGAATGAATTTTCGTCCATTATGAACAGCAATGGTATGTCCGATAAAATCAGGGGTAATAGTAGATCTTCTTGACCAAGTCTTGATCACCTTCTTCTCACCCTTTTCATTCATCTCCCTAATTCTTTTCAAAAGTTTGGGATCTACATACGGTCCCTTTTTCAGCGATCTACCCATGGTTATTTACGCCTCCTGACTATAAACCTGCTGCTTGGTTTTCTCTTCTTTCTTGTCTTTTTACCATCTACAAGACCCCATGGGCTACAAGGGTGTCTACCAGACTTTGATCTGCCCTCACCACCACCCAGTGGATGATCCACAGGATTCATAACAATACCACGTACATGAGGTCTTCTACCAAGCCACCGCGTTCTTCCTGCTTTCCCTAAAACAACATTTTCATGGTCCACATTCGATACCTTGCCGATGGTTGCCATACAGTTAAGATGAATTAAACGTACCTCTCCAGAGGGAAGTTGTACATGTGCATATTTTCCTTCCTTTGCCAGAATTACTGCGCTTGTACCCGCAGATCTCACGAGCTGTCCACCCTTTCCAGGAATCAACTCTATGTTGTGAATTTCTATTCCCTCAGGGATCTCTCTTAGAGGTAAAGCGTTCCCGACTTTAATTTCTGAGCCCGGACCGGACTGGACAATATCCCCCACTTTAATGCCATCCGGAGCTATAATATATCTTTTCTCTCCATCAAAATAATGCAAAAGTGCTATCCTGGCTGACCTATTTGGATCGTATTCAATAGAAGCCACTTTCGCAGGAACTCCGAACTTATTACGTTTGAAATCTATTATCCTATAAAGCCTTTTGTGTCCACCACCTCTGTGTCTAACAGTAATTCTCCCATAGTTATTTCTTCCCGCAGTTTTCTTAAGTGGCACTACCAAAGACTTTTCGGGCTCTTTCTTTGTAATTTCACTAAAGTCAGAAACAGTCATAAATCTTCTTGATGGTGTATATGGCTTAAACTTTTTAACTCCCATGATTATGCTCCTTCAAACATAGGTATACTTTCACCCTCTTTAAGGGTTACAATTGCCTTTTTCCAGCTCTTGGTTCTGCCGGGAGCAAATCTAACCCGTCTTGGCTTACCCTTGACATTCATCACCCTTACCTTTTTCACGTGTACCTTAAACAGCTGTTCCACTGCCCACTTTATCTCATGTTTGTTTGCATCCTTAGCCACCTCGAAAACAAACTGACCCAGTTCTCTCAGCATATTACTCTTTTCGGTAATGATCGGCCTGATTATTATATCTCTTGGGTCTTTCATTTTCCTAACCTCTCTTCTATTTTTTCAATCCCTGCTTTATCTACAACCACGTATTCTGCCCTCACTACATCATATGTATTAACATCCTGTGCGAGTTTTACATCTATCTTTGGAATATTTCTACCAGAAAGATAGAGATTTCTGTTATATTCGCCACTTAAGAATACAGCATTCTTCCCGGAAATTCCAATCTTCTCCAGGAGAGTCACTATATCTTTGGTCTTCGGCTTTTCGAAACTGAATTCTTCAAACACCAGTATCCTGCCTTCCCTCGCTCTATCAGAAAGAGCATATGAAAGGGCCAACCTTTTCACCTTCTTGGGAACTTCATAGTAATAATCTCTCGGCCTTGGACCATGCGCTTTTCCTCCGCCCACAAAAATCGGTGCCTTCCTGCTTCCATGCCTGGCTCTTCCGAGGCCCTTCTGAGGGTAAATCTTTCTATTTGAACCCACAATCTCTGCCCTAGTTTTAGCCTTATGAGTCCCCTGTCGTCTATTGGCTAAATACATCTTCACCACTTCCCATATCACATGTTTCTTGGGCTCTCTTCCGAAGATTTCCTCTTTCAACTCTATTTCGCCGATTTTTTCGCCAGCGCTGTTATACAATGGTGCCTTCATTTACTCCTCTCCTTTGCTTTTTTAAGCACAACGATGCCACCATTGGGACCGGGTATAGCGCCTTTAACAAGAACAAGATTCTTCTCCAGATATATCTTCACTATCTCCAGGTTCTTCACAGTGACTCTCTTCATACCTGCATGTCCAGGCATCTTCTTACCCTTCCAGACCCTTGCAGGCTCTGTGTGCTGTCCAATGGAACCTGGTTTACGGTGAAACTTTGAGCCATGGGATTTGGGACCGCCCGAAAAGCCCCACCTTTTCATGACACCTTGGAAACCCTTACCTTTGCTGATACCAGTAACATCGATTTTTTCGCCTTCCTGAAATATATCCACCTTGAGTTCCTGTCCGGGTTTGAAATTCTGCGCATCCTCCGTCCTTATCTCCTTAATCACCAGCGCAGGATAGCTCTCCCTCTCCCCGAAGATTTTCTTCAATTCTCCGAGGATGGGTTTATTAAGCTTTCTGGCCTTTATTTCCCCAAAACCAAGTTTCAGGGCATTATACCCGTCCCTCTCTGTAGTCTTCCCCTGAAGGACGTAACAGGGGCCGGCTTCAATGACCGTAACAGCAGTCATCGAGCCGTCTTTGGTAGGGATCTGGGTCATGCCCAGCTTTCTACCTATCAAACCTATCATCATTCACCTCACAGCATTTTTATTTCAACATCCACACCTGCAGGTAGATCTAACCTTGAAAGTTTATCTATTGTTTCCTGTGTGGGTTTTCTTATCTCTATCAATCTTTTGTGGACCCTAAGTTCAAACTGCTCCTGGGATCTTTTATGAACATGTGGAGATCTGATCACAGAAAACAGCGTCCTTTTTGTTGGTAGAGGTATCGGTCCAGATACCTCTGCCCCACTTGTCTTCGCCGTGAGAGCAATTCTCTTGGCAGACCTATCCACAAGAGCAGCATCAAATGATTTTAATTTTATTCTTATTTTTCCCTCTAACATGATTCTTACTCTATAATGTCTGTTACAACACCTGCGCCAACAGTCCTTCCACCTTCACGGATAGCGAATCTGAGCTCTTTTTCAATAGCCACGGGGTATATGAGTTCTACTTCAAGATTTACGTGATCTCCAGGCATAACCATCTCTCTTCCCTCTGGCAGCTTGATTGTACCCGTAACATCTGTAGTTCTGAAATAGAATTGAGGTCTGTAACCGGTGAAGAACGGAGTGTGTCTTCCACCCTCTTCTTTTTTGAGCACGTAAACCTGGGCTCTGAACTTCTTATGAGGGTTGATGGAACCGGGTTTTGCCACCACCATACCCCTTTCAACCTCGTCCTTCTTAACACCTCTTAAAAGGAGTCCCACATTGTCACCAGGCAGTGCTTCATCCAGAATCTTTCTGAACATTTCTATAGATGTGACGGTTGTTCTGATAGGTTCGTCTCTGAAGCCAACAATTTCCACTTCCTCACCGGGGGTGAGTCTTCCACGCTCAACTCTACCTGTAACCACTGTTCCACGACCAGTAATTGAGAATATATCCTCTATTGCCATAAGGAATGGTTTATCAACATCCCTCTGTGGCTCAGGAATATATTCATCAAGAGCATCCAGCAATTCATGAACAGCCTTGAACCACTCACACTCAAGATTATCATCACACTCTTCCAGGGCCTTCAAAGCAGAGCCCCTGATCACCGGCACCTCATCTCCAGGAAATTCGTACTGATTGAGAAGGTCTCTAATTTCCAGCTCAACCAGATCAAGCAGCTCTGGATCATCTATCATATCTATCTTATTCATGAAAACAACGATGTAAGGAACATTCACTTGACGTGCCAGGAGCACATGCTCTCTCGTCTGAGGCATAACACTGTCAGGAGCAGAAACCACGAGGATCGCCCCGTCCATCTGTGCTGCACCTGTAATCATGTTCTTCACATAGTCTGCGTGCCCGGGACAGTCAATATGAGCATAGTGTCTCTTTTCAGTCTCATACTCGATGTGTGCAAGCTGGATGGTAATACCACGGGCCTTCTCCTCTGGTGCCTTGTCTATCTGATCGAATGGAACATACTTTGCAAGCCCCTTGAGCGAGAGGTACTTGGTTATTGCAGCAGTCAATGTGGACTTACCATGGTCCACATGTCCGATTGTACCCACATTGAGATGTGGCTTGGTTCTCACAAATTTTTCCTTTGCCATTTTATCCTACCTCCATATTTTTGTTTCTACGTCTTCCTTTTTAAGGGGCGAAAAGTATACCAGTTTCATCCAGAAATTTCCTCGCCCCTGAGTAATGGATCTGAGATCAGTGACATACCCCAGCATTTTTCTTAAGGGCACATGGGCCCTAACCTTTTGCAATCTTTCTGTTAAAACCTCTATACCCTCCAATTCTCCACCTCTCTGGCCGAGATCACTCACTATATTTCCCACATAGTCTGCAGGTGAAATGACCTCGACCAAGACTACGGGTTCTAATAAAACGGGTTTTCCCTTTCTCAAACCTTCTTGTATGGCTCTTCTTAAAGCCAGCTCCAGCCCCAAGGGCGTAGATTCTCTCTCATCACTGATCTTTTTGATAACCACTTCTACATCAATCACAGGATAGCCCAGGAGCGGACCAAAGGAGAGAGACTCTATTCCCGCATTTATCAATCTTTCTTTAAGCTCAGGATCCATCTCCGGTTTCACTGTAATCCTGTTGCCTTCTCCTCTTTTTCTTGGAACAATATCAATCTCCACATAACCTTTTTCTCTATTACCGCCGATTTCTCGATCGAAGCGTTCTTTTATGGTAACCATTTCCTGTATTGTCTCTCTATATGAAACCTCTGGCTTACCCACTCTGACTGGAATCCCAAATTCTCTTTTTACTCTATCTACCAGTATCTCCAGATGTAATTCGCCCATACCAGATATCAGTAACTGACCAGTCTCTTTATCTTTTTTGATTTTAAATGTAGGGTCTTCGTTGGTGAGGGATTGTAGGGTGGTTTCCAGTTTCTCCTCATCTCTGGCAGATCTGGGTTCCACAGCCACTGATACCACAGGTTCTGGAAATCTCATCCCTTCAAAAAGGATGGGATGTTCTTCATCACATATAGTATCACCTGTTTTGACATTTTTAAACCCTGCAAGGGCAACTATCTCCCCTGCTTTCGCTTCCAGTCTCTGCTCTTTTTTGTCGGCATGCATGAGAAATATTCTTGTAACTCTTTCCTTGGTTCCTTCTGTGCTATTGTAAACCTTTTTATTAATTTTGAGAGTTCCCGAGTAAACTCTTGTGTATGCGAGGTGTCCTGCATGCCTATCAAACTGAATTTTAAAAACTACACCTGAAAATGGCTCTTCCGGATCTGCCTTTCTTACTTCTCTCTCTCCAGTAAATGGATTGATGCCATAAACCTCACCGATATCTTTTGGAGAGGGAAGATAATATACAATTGCATCAAGAAGAGGCTGAATACCTTTATTTTTTAAAGCAGACCCCATGAAAACAGGTATAAACTCTCTCTTTAATACAGCTTTTCTAATGGCCTTTCTCACCAGCTCTGGAGAAACTGTACCCTTCTCGAGGAACTCTTCAATCACATGTTCATCGACCTCAGAAAGTTTATTTATTAATTCTTCATACGCCTTCTCCACATCTGGATCTCCCTTAACATCCTCTATCCTGTATGTCTCACCGGTTTCGTCTATATCCCAGATATATTTCCTTTTTTCAACGACATCAATAACACCTATAAAGTCAGCCTCAAGACCCACAGGAAGCTGCATTTTTAACGTTCTGGCATTAAATCTATCCTCTATCATTTCAATGGCTCTATCCGGATCAGCACCAAGTCTATCGAGCTTATTAATAAAAACAATGCGTGGAACGTTATATCTGTCAGCCTGATGCCATACTGTTTCAGATTGGGGCTCCACCCCTGCAACACCACAGAATATCACAACAAGGCCATCCAGTACCCTGAGCGATCTCTCCACCTCTGCAGTAAAATCAACATGACCCGGGGTATCTATTATGTTAATTCTATATCCTTTCCATATACAAGTGGTAGCTGCACTTGTTATTGTTATTCCTCTTTCCTTCTCCTGAATCATCCAGTCTGTGGTCGCAGTTCCGTTATCCACCTCACCTATTCTATGAATTCTTTTAGTATAGTATAAAATACGCTCTGTGGTAGTAGTTTTACCCGCATCAATGTGAGCTGCGAAGCCGATATTGCGCATCTTATCTATGTCATACAGAGTAGTCTCCATCTCACCTTACCACTTATAATGTGCAAATACCCTGTTTGCCTCTGCCATTTTATGGGTATTTTCTTTGATTTTTATAGCTGCCCCCTGATTTTGTGAGGCGTCAATAAGCTCATTGGCTAATCTTTCAAACATTCTCCTTTCAGGACGCTGACGTGCGGCCTTTATAATCCATTTTATGGCAAGCGAAAGTTGCCTCTTAGGCCTTACCTCTACTGGTACCTGATAGGTTGCACCACCTACTCTTCTTGGCCTGACTTCGATTTTTGGTTTTACATTTTCTATAGCCTTCTCAAAAACCTCATAACCGTTCTTACCTGTTTTCTCCTCTATATACTCAAGTGCACGGTAAAATATCTTCTGAGCAAGAGATTTTTTCCCATCCCACATAAGATTATTAATAAATTTTGCAGCTATTGTAGATCCATACTTTGGATCGGGAACTATTTCTCTCTCTGGAGCCCTTCTCCTCCTCATGTCTCATCCCTCCTCAGGCTGTTGCTGGTTTTGGTTTTTTGGTTCCATAAAGGGATCTCGAGTTTCTTCTACCTTCCACACCAGCAGCATCATATTTACCTCTTACAATGTGATATTTCACACCAGGAAGATCCTTAACCCTGCCACCTCTCACCAAAACCACTGAGTGTTCCTGTAAGTTGTGTCCTTCACCTGGTATATAAGCAACAACCTCTTTTCCATTTGAAAGTCTCACCTTAGCCACTTTTCTCAATGCCGAATTAGGCTTTTTCGGGGTTGTTGTATAAACCCTAATACAAACTCCCCTCTTCTGAGGATTACCCTCAAGAGCCGGTGATTTCGATTTCTTCTTTTTTAGTTTTCTGCCCTTTCTCACTAACTGATTAATTGTAGGCATAATATCCTCCCTTTTAAACTGCAAGTTTTAAAATAATAAACTCCTTTTTAGCTTATGTCAAGCCTTTCGGCCTGACTTTTACCCTGCTTCTTGAAGTCCTTTTTCCTCCTCTTCTTCAACAAGCTCTATTTCTCTAAATTCCTTCATTCCGGTTCCACTTGGAATCAAACTGCCAATAATCACGTTCTCCTTGAGGCCTTCTAGTTTATCCCTCTTTCCTGCAATAGCTGCAGTTGCAAGAACCTTTGTTGTCTCCTGGAAGGAGGCAGCTGCAAGGAAGCTTTCGGTAGCCAGTGATGCTCTTGTAATTCCAAGAAGTACAGGTTTATACTTAGCAGGTTTTCCACCTCTTCTCTCGGTTTCTTCGTTAACTTCTTGAACCGTAGCAAAATCAACTATATCACCTTCAATCAGTCTGGTATCGCCAGCATCTTCAATCTTCACTTTTCTCATCATCTGTCTCACAATAATCTCAATATGCCTATCATCAATCTTAACTCCTGACAACCTGTAAACTTCCTGTATCTGGTCTAGAAGGAATTCCTGCACATAATCTTTTCCCTTTATCTTCAGAATATCATGAGGATCAATCGGACCTGTGGTTAGGGATTCCCCGGCTTCAATCCTCTCACCATCCTCCACTAGGAGATAACTTCCATAAGGAATAGAATAATTGAATTCCTCTCCAGTATCAGCAATAACCTTGACTTTAATGACACCTTTTTCTTCCTTAAGAATTTTTACAATTCCCGAAACCTCAGCAACAACTGCCTTGTCTTTAGGAGTCCTTGCCTCAAAGAGTTCTTCAACCCTTGGGAGACCCCCAGTAATATCTCTGGTTTTTCCAGCCTCTCTGGGTAATCTAGCAATCACATCACCAGGGGAAACTTCTTCTCCATCATAAACCGACAATCTCGCATCTTTCACAAGCATGATCTCTTCGATAATTTCACCTGTTTCCTTATCAAGAAGTTCTATCTTGGGGAAGTATCTCTTATATCTATCAAGTTCTATTACTCTCTCGATCTTGTCTTCTTCAACTACTTCCTTCACTGTAATCCCTTCAATAATATCTTTGAATCTCACAACTCCATGCCTGGATGCCAGAATAGGCAGACTGTAAGGTTCCCACTCACATAGTACCTGTTTTTCCTTAACCTTCTGACCATCCTTCACAAATACATAGGAACCATAGGGAACATTAAATACTCTTGAAATTTTACCGTCTGCTCTTTCTATGATTATCTTACCCTTTTTGCTCAGAGCTATCCGATGATCTTTCTTTTCCACGAGCTTAAGTCCGGAAAATTTAACCACTCCATCAAAAGGTGCATAGTGTCTTACATCCTCTGTTATTCTTTCAGCGGCTCCTCCTGTGTGGAATGTTCTCAGTGTAAGCTGTGTTCCGGGTTCACCAATGGATTGAGCAGCCATAACTCCGACTGCCTCACCAAGCTCCACAAGCCTTCCTGTTGCCAGATTTCTACCGTAACATTTCGCACATACACCCTTTCTTGCTTCACATCTCAATACTGATCTTACCTCTACCTCTTCTATACCAACCTGCTCTATTCTTTCTGCGATTTCCTCGGTTATTTCCTGTCCGTCCTCTACTATAACCTCACCTGTCACAGGATCCATTACATCTTCTGCAGCCACTCTTCCCACTATCCTTTCTCTCAGTGGTTCAATCACCGTCTCTCCCTCTTTGAGGGCCCGAATCTTTCTACCCATTATGGCGCCACAATCCTCCATGGTTACTACTACACTCTGAGCAACATCAACCAATCTCCTGGTGAGGTGTCCTGCATCTGCAGTCTTTAAAGCCGTATCGGAGAGCCCTTTTCTGGCACCATGTGTGGAAATGAAGTATTCAAGCACACTCAGACCGTCTTTAAAATTAGATATAATGGGGGTCTCTATGAGTTCTCCAATAGTCTCCTTGCTTTTGGAAGGTCTTGCCATAAGACCTCTCATTCCAGCAAGCTGTTTTACTTGGTCTTCATTACCTCTTGCACCTGAATGTACCATCATGAAGATAGGATTAAATCCTTCCTTGTCTTTTTTCATCTTATCCAGCATGACCATTTTCACTTCATCGGTAGCCCGTGTCCATATATCCAGTATCTTCTGATATCTTTCTACTTTGGAAATCAATTGTTTCCTATAAGCATTTTCCACTTTTTCCCTTTCTTCCATAGCTCTCTGGATGATAGAAGCTTTTTCCTCAGGTACAATCATATCATCTACACCGAAGGTGATACCAGCAATGGTTGCATAGAAGAAGCCCATGGTCTTCATATCATCAAGAAATTCTGCAGTTCTTGCTACACCCACTGTTTTGTAAGACCTGAGGGTAATTTCCTGTAGAGCCTTTTTATCCATCTCCGTATTCACAAATCTCAATTCTTCAGGGACAATATCATTGTAAATGATACGGCCAACAGTAGTCTCTATAATTTCACCCTTATAGTTAACCTTTACCAGAGCATGAACATCCACATAACCGTTGTAATAAGCAATTCTTGCTTCCTCAATGGAAGAGAAATATTTACCTTCTCCCTTCGCCCCAGGCTTAACTTTAGTGAGATAGTGCAACCCAATAACCATATCTTTAGTGGGAGCTGCCAGTGGTTTACCATGGGCAGGAGAGAGTATATTATTTGGTGCTAGAAGGAGAGAATAACTTTCCAGCTGGGCCTCGTAGGAGGTGGGAACAAAAACCGCCATCTGGTCACCATCAAAATCTGCATTGTATGCAGTACAAACCAGTGGATGAAGCCCTATGGCCTTACCTTCAACAAGTACAGGTTCAAAGGCCTGGATTGATACCCTGTGTAATGTAGGTGCTCTGTTAAGAAGTACAGGATGGTCTTTAACAATCCTTTCAAGAAGCTCCCACACACCCTCATGTCTCTTCTGAAGCAATCTTCTTGCAGTTCTTATAGATTCAGCAAGACCCGACTCCTCCAGTTTATGCTCCACAAAGGGGCGAAACAGCTCGATCGCCATCTCTTTTGGAATTGCCACCTGATGCAATTTCAGTTCAGGAGCTACAACAATAACGGAACGTCCGGAATAGTCTACTCTCTTACCCAGAAGGTTTCTTCTTAAAAGGCCCTTCTTGCCCCTTAATGCGTCAGAGAGGGATTTTAATTTCCTTCCCCCTCTACCTGTGACTGGTCTTCTTCTCCTCGAGTTATCCAGAAGTGCATCCACTGCTTCCTGTAACATCCTCTTCTCATTCCGAAGGATAATCTCCGGAGCATTCAGCTCAATCATATTTCTCAGCCTATTATTTCTCGTGATCACTCTCCTGTAGAGGTTATTGAGGTCACTGGTGGCAAACCTACCTCCATCCAGTGGAACAAGAGGCCTAAGATCAGGTGGTATTACAGGTATAACTTCCAGTATCATCCATTCCGGTCTACTACCTGAATTGAGGAATGCTTCAACAACTCTAAGTTTCTTGAGGAGTTTCCCTTTTCTCAACGGTGATTTTTCAAGCTGTATCAATGCCCTGAGTTCTGCAGAAAGTTTCTCAAGGTCGAGTTCCTCCAAAAGCTTTTTAATAGGAGGAGCTCCCATGTCAGCTTCAAAATCATTCCCGTACTTATCCCTCAGTTCAAGATATTCTGACTCAGTAAGAACCTGTCCTTTCAAAAGGTTCGTCTCTCCAGGATCAGTGACTATATAAGCATCATAATAGAGGATCTGTTCCAGTTCTCTGATAGTAAGATCAAGAAGAGTACCGATTATAGACGGTGTAGACTTGTAATACCATATGTGAGCCACAGGAACTGCAAGTTCAATATGTCCCATCCTCTCTCTTCTCACAGAAGAAGAGGTAACCTCCACCCCACATCTGTCACAAATTATACCTTTATATCTTCTACCCTTGTATTTTCCACAGCTACATTCGTAGTCTTTAACTGGACCAAAAATCCTCTCGCAGAACAATCCGTCTCTCTCTGGTTTCTGAGTCCTGTAATTAATGGTTTCAGCTTTTTTAACCTCCCCATGGGACCAGCTCCTAATAACATCCGGGGAGGCAAGCTTCAAACCAATTGACAATAAATTTTTGGGGCTTGTTGCTTCGGCCATATTTAAATCACTCCTCTGTTTCTAATTCTACATCGAGGCCAAGGCCTCTTAAATGTTTCAAAAGTACGTCAAAAGATGCTGGGATTCCAGGTTCTGGCGGCTCTTTTCCTTTAATGATAGCAGCATAGAGTTCATTTCTACCTTTAATATCATCCGATTTGTATGTAAGCATTTCCTGAAGGGTATATGCAGCTCCATATGCCTCAAGTGCCCAAACTTCCATTTCTCCGAATCTCTGTCCACCGAAGTGTGCCTTTCCTCCGACAGGTTGCTGTGTAATGAGTGAATAAGGACCAATGGCTCTCGCGTGAACTTTATCCTCCACCATATGGACAAGTTTCATCATATACATGTATCCCACAGTAACAGGGAAGTCCAGATATTCACCACTCTTTCCGTCTCTGATCCTTACCTTACCATCTTCGGGTAACCCGGCAGATTTAAGCTCTTTACTTATCTGCTCGGGACTAAACCCTTCAAATACTGGACAGGCATAGTATACACCCTTTTCCTTTCCAGCCCAGCCAAGAATTGTCTCCAGGATCTGCCCCACATTCATACGAGAGGGAACACCCAACGGGTTCAGTACCACATCAACCGGCGTACCATCATCCAGGAAGGGCATATCTTCCTGGGGAGCTATCTTCGCAACCACTCCCTTGTTTCCATGCCTTCCCGAGAGCTTATCTCCCACCTGCAACTTTCTCTTCTGTGCCACATAAACCTTTACCAGCTGAAGGACTCCGGGGGGCAATTCATCACCGCGTTCAATCTGTTCCATCTCCATGTTCATCCTGTCTATTATCTTTCTTTCAAGTTCCTGAGCCTCTCTTAAAAGACCTCTTACTAGTTCCAGTTTTTCAGTGTTCTCTATTATATCTTCCTCAAAGTTTATCTTAACAGGATGGAATTTTTCAAAAAGTTCAGAATCTATCTTTTCACCTTGCCTCTTAAGTATTCTACCTTCCCGAGTTCTGAGGCTCTTTTTCAACTTTTCGCCCACAAGAAGTTCTTTAATTTTCTGTTTTAGTTTTTCCCTGACTTGCTTTTTAGCTGCTTCAGCTCTTCTTTCAGCTTCCAGTTTCTTCTCCCTTGTAACTTTAATGGAAAGAGGATCATCTTTTCTTCTGGAAAGAACCACTACATCAACAACAACTCCTGTCACTCCTGGAGGGACACGCTTTGAAGTATCCCTTACATCTTTAGCTTTTTCAGAGAAAATAGCATAAATCAATCTTTCCTCGGGGGTAAGTTCTCTCTCTCCTTTAGGTGTTACCTTCCCAACCAGGATATCACCTGGTTTAACTTCTGCTCCTATGCGCACAATTCCATTATCATCTAGATTCTTCAATTCCTCTTCCGAGACATTGGGCAGGTCCCGGGTAATCTCCTCGGGCCCGAGCTTTGTTTCCCTCACTTCAACTTCATACTCCAGAATATGAATGGATGTGAAGGTGTCCTTTTTCAACAGATTCTCGGATACCACAATAGCGTCCTCGAAGTTATACCCATACCAGGGTATAAAGGCCACAAGAAGGTTTTTGCCAAGAGCGAGCTCACCATTTTTGGTTGCAGAGGCATCTGCCATGACCTGGCCGGCCTTCACCTTATCACCGACTCTTACCAGAGGACGTTGATTTATTAGTGTATTCTGGTTGGAACGGCCGAACTTTGTAAGTTCATAAACCTCAGTTTTCTCTTCTAGCAGTGATTTTCTACCTCTCTTAGGTACCTTCAACACTATCTTTTTGGAATCTACATACACCACTTCACCATTGGTTCTTGCCAGTACAACACTACCTGAATCCCTCGCTATCTTCTTTTCCATGCCCGTACCCACAATTGGAGGCTCAGGTTCAAGAAGAGGAACTGCCTGGCGTTGCATGTTTGATCCCATTAATGCACGGTTAGCATCGTCATGTTCAAGAAACGGAATTAGAGAAGCGGATGGAGAAACAAGCTGTCTTGGGGATACATCAATGAAGTCAACTTCTTCCGGTTTTACAAGAGGATATGCACCCTTATATCTCACCCACACTGTATCTCCCAGGATTTTACCGGTTTTTGGATCTACAGGGGTATCAGCAGGAGCAATCTTGTAGTTTGCCTCCTCATGGGGTGTAAGTTCTTGAATCTCATCGGTTACATAGCCGTTCTTTACCTTTCTTAAAGGAGTCATGAGAAATCCAAAACGATCTATCTTTGCGTATGTTGTAAGAGATGTGATGAGACCGATATTCTGTCCTTCCGGAGTCTCTATGGGACACAACCTACCATAATGTGATGGATGTACATCTCTAACTTCAAATCCTGCAGTTTCTCTGGTTAACCCGCCTTTACCAAGAGCAGAGAGCCTTCTCTTATGCGTTAATTCAGAAAGAGGATTTGTCTGGTCAAGAAACTGAGAGAGTCTTTCTGTTGTGAAGTATGATAGAAGGCTGGCGGTTACAAGACGAGGGTTAACAAGTTTTCGTGGTGTTAATGAAGCATCGTCACTCAATACCATTCTTTCCTTGATAAGCTTACTGAGTCTGGCGAAAGCTATCCTGAACTGCTCATAGAGCAATTCTCCAACACTTCTGACTCTTCTATTCGAAAGATCATCAACATCATCTTCCTGCTCCTCACCTTTATACAGTCGAAGCAGTGCCCTTACCACAGAAACCATATCCTCAGGTTCCAGATTCTCCACTTCCAGAGGAGTTTTTAACCCCAGTCTCAAATTCAATTTGAATCTTCCTACCTCTCCCATGTAGAATTTTTGTGGAGAGAAGAAGAAATCACGAATGTATTTCCTCGCCTCTTCCTTATCTTCGGGTGGTGGAGTATATCTCAATGTTCTATAAACATTTCCTATTGCACCTTCTTCTCCTTTAATCCTATCCTGTCTGTAGGTGGCGTAAATAACATCCACTGCGGGGTCATCAAGGTTTGCAACTTCGATTTCGGAGATTTTTAAATCTTTTAGAGTCTGGAGACCGATATCCTCCAGCTTAACCGGCCCTTCCTTAAGAACAACACCTGTTTCTTTGTTTACGATATCATGAATTATAAGATACGGCTCATCACCTTTTAAGTCTTTGACCTTTACCTTTCTGGTATCAACCAGCAAGCGGAAAATATCTTCTGTTCTGGAGTATCCTATTGCTCTAAAGAATCTTGTAACAGGAATTTTTCTTCTTTTGGAGACAGTTATCCCGATATTTTTGGAACCATCTATGGTAATCTCTACCCATGGGCCACGGTAGGGAACAAGCAGAGCCTTGTAAGCTGCGGCTCCCTTGGCCTCGGTTTCAAGATATACCCCTGGGGAACGATGGAGCTGGTTTACAATAACCCTCTCCACCCCATTTATTACAAAAGTTCCTCGTTCCGTCATATACGGGATATCACAGATATATGCCTCCTGGGTTATGGCCTCCTCAAACTGTCCGGTTTCTTCGTTCTTTTTCTTGAGGCTCAATTTTGCCCAGAGAGCAGCGGAATAAGTTAAACTCTTTTCCTTACACTCCTCAGGTGTACGTTTGGGTGGATCTATTCTGTATTCTACATATTCGAGTGAATATTTATTATGTATGTCGGTTATAGGAAAAATTTCCTGAAAAACACCATGAATGCTCTTCTTAGTTCTTTTCTCAGGTGGAACCTTCTCCTCGAGAAGTTGAGCAAACGACTGCAACTGCAACATAAGGAGGTTGGGCATTTCATATGGCTCAGGTTTCTCACCCACACGTTTTATTACCTTCATGGCTGACAATTTACACCTCCTTCAAAAAACATAAGTCGACCTTTGAAGGCATACCACCTCCAAAGGTCAGAAAATAGTACACTGATTTTGAAACGGCCAAGGATTTTATTTTATCTCCACTTTGGCGCCAAGACCTTCCAAAAGTTGTTTAATCTTATCGGCCTCTTCTTTGGACACTCCTTCTTTCAGTGGTTTGGGCAGACTCTCAACAAGTTCCTTGGCTTCCTTAAGGCCCAAACCTGTAATGGTTCTTACCTCTTTCAGGACTTTGATCTTCTGGGGTCCTGCCTCTACCAAAACCACATCAAACTCGGTCTTTTCTTCCTGGGCTTGTGCTGCCTGGGGAGCCTGAGCTCCTCCGGCTGCAGCAACCACCGGCATCTGTGCGCTGACACCAAATTTTTCTTCAAGCTGTTTTACGAGTTCCGATAGCTCAAGCACACTCAGAGATTCAATCATCTCCACTATTTCTGCAACGCTCTTCTTTTCCGACATTTTAATTACCCTCCTCTTTTTCTTTTGTTTTCTTAATTGACTCAAGTGTCCAGACAAGGGAACTCAAAGGCCAGTTCAAAGCACTGACCAGTCTGTAGAACACGGAATTCAAGCCCATAACAAGCTTGGCTTGAAGTTCCTTCTTGCCTGGCAATTTGGAAAGAGATTCAAGATCTCTTTCCTCATATATCCTACCTTCCAGTTCTCCAACCTTTAAAACCCCCTTACCTACCTCCTTTTTAAAATCAAAGAAAACTTTTAGAGGTTCTATCTCATCTTCATAAGCCACAAGAAGTGCATTGGGGCCTTCAAGATAAGAAACAAGGTCTTTGTAGCCAAGTGCCTCGAAAGCAAAACGGGCCCTGGTGTTCTTTATCACCTTGTAAAGTGCCTTCTTCTCCTTCAGTTTGCGTCTGAGTTCATTGATTTCTGCAACGGTAAGATGAGTGAAATCCGAAAGATAAACAGCCTTGGCATCCTTTAAAATTTCTTTAATCTGTTCTACTTCCTGTATTTTTTCTGGCTTAACCATGATTACCTCACCTGTTTGTTTGCTTCAAAATATCATTTACGTCAACCTTTACAGAAGGTCCCATTGTTGGCGAAAGATGACAAGACCTTATGTAGGTTCCTTTAAAATTCTGAGGTCTCTGATTTAAAAGTTCCTCAAAAAATGCTAGAATATTTTCCTTGAGAGCTTGATCATCAAAGGATACTTTTCCTACAGGAACATGAATATTTCCAGTTTTATCAACTCTGAACTCCACTCTACCTTTTTTGAGTTCCCTTACCACTCTCCCCACATCCTGTGTAACAGTTCCTGTTTTGGGAGAAGGCATTAAGCCACGTGGTCCAAGAATTCGTCCGAGTTTAGCCACCTCCGGCATAGCATCTGGAGTGGCAACTACATGATCGAAATCCAACCAGCCGCCTTTTATTTTATCGATTATATCCTGAAATCCCACATAATCCGCCCCCGCATCTAAAGCCTCCTGTTCCTTATCCCCCCTTGTAATGACCAGAACTTTTACCTTCTTACCCAGGCCATGTGGGAGTACAGCAGAACCCCTAACCATCTGATCAGCCTTTCTGGGATCAACACCCAGTTTTACAGCAACTTCCACAGTCTCATCGAACTTGGCAGACTTCAATTCCTTCACAAGTTTTATGGCCTCGTCCAGGGTATACTCTTTACTTCTATCCACCTTTTCCAGCAATGTCTGATATCTTTTTCCATGCTTTGCCATTTCAATCCTCCACTATTTCAATTCCCATACTTCTTGCGGTTCCCTCTATTATTCTCATTGCAGCTTCGATATCATTGGCATTCAGATCCGGCATTTTCATTTTTGCTATCTCTTCAACCTGGCTCCTCTTTACCTTTCCCACCTTGACCTTGTTAGGCTCTCCAGAACCCTTGGCAATACCCGCAGCTTTTTTGAGAAGCTCTGATGCCGGTGGAGTCTTAAGAACAAAGGTAAAGGAGCGATCCTTATAGATAGTAATTACCACAGGAATTATATAACCCTGTTTATCCTTTGTTCGGTCATTAAATTCCTTCACAAATTGCATTATATTCACACCGTGCTGCCCCAGCGCTGGTCCCACTGGAGGAGCGGGAGATGCCTGACCAGCCGGAATCTGCAATTTAACCTGTGCTATAACTTCTTTTTTAGGGGGCATTTTCTCCTCCTTTTAAATTCTTTCTACTTCAAGAAAATCCAAAATGACAGGGGTAGTCCTGCCAAAAATGTTTACCAGTACTTTCAACTTTTGTTTATCCGCATAAATTTCATCCACCTGACCTGTAAAATCAGCAAAGGGTCCTCTCACAATCCTCACAATTTCTCCCTTTAAAAACGGAATTTCTTTAACTTTCTTCTGCTTTTCGCGTTCTTCTATTTTCTTAATCTTGTTTATTTCATTTTCGCTCAAACTGATAATGGTATCTTTTGATATAACGGCTCTCATAAGACCTGTTTGAGTCACTGCCTTAATGACTTCATCAATAATTTGAGGATCATTTTTTATACCGATGATCACATAGCCTCTGTAAATCGGTTTCTCCAGAAGTACCCTTTTCCCCTTCTTGATCTTGGGAATTATTTGAGTGGGTAGAAGCACCTCTGCAACCTCTGAAAGACCCTGCTCTTTCAAAATCTTCTCAGCAACTCTAACGGCCTTCTTCTCCCGGCCGGATACCGTCCAGAAAACGACCCACTTCTTATCCTCTGTATTTCCATTCTCTTTTTTTGCCATTGAGATCACCTCAAAATCAACTGTATGATCCTGGATATAATTTGATCAAGGACCCACATGTATATCACAAAAAAGGTGGAAAGCAATATAACACCCAACGTCCCACCCCATAAAGACTCTCTGGTGGGCCATGTGACTCTTCTCAGTTCTGCCCAAGATTCCTTAACAAATTTTACAAACTTTTTAATCATATCTTGGACTCCCTGTGGAGTGTATGTTTTCTACAAAATTTACAGTATTTTCTTAATTCAATTTTATTCATCTTTTTATTTCTATTTTTAGTTGTGGTATAATTTTTTCTCTTACATTCAGTACAAACTAAAGCCACTTTAATTCTCATAATATACCCCCTTTTACTCGATACAGGCCTGGAGGGACTCGAACCCCCAACCGCCGGATTTGGAATCCGGTGCTCTAGCCAATTGAGCTACAGGCCTTCAAAAGCCTAAAAATTATAAATTACTCCCTTCATTTTGTCAAGTGCCCCCGAGAGGATTCGAACCTCTGGCCTGCGGTTTAGGAAACCGCCGCTCTGTCCTACTGAGCTACGGGGGCCTGACAGTTATAATAATAAGGTAATACCGCCGAATATTCAAAGCTATCAATCAACAAGACTTTATTATTTTATTCCTTGATGAACCTTATAGACCTCCTTCCTACAGGGGTATTCAACATTAAGATGTAAACCCCTGGTTTTATCCCCAAATCTCTCAAATCAAGAACGAAATCCTTTTTGCCACCTACATTAAATACTCTTACCTTCCTGCCAGTAATGTCATATAACTCAAGCCTCGAACCAGACAATAAATCAATCCCAAAATCCACATGTAAATA
>QNDO01000003.1 GCA_003644895.1 Candidatus Hydrothermota bacterium
ATTCAATTCTATTTTCACACTTTTTGACAAATTGAGTCAGAAAAAGCCCCTGGTATTGATCTTCGAAGACATCCACTGGATTGATGAGGCATCTCTTGAACTTCTGAGATTTCTTGCTGAAAAGGTCTCTACAAAGCGGATACTGATGCTGTGCTTACACAGACCAGAATTTAACCCTGCTTTCCCTGAGATGGAGCATATAACCATAATTTTTCTAACTCCTTTAAGTTTCCCCGAGAGTAAACAATTTATTAAATACCTACTGGGCGTTGAAGATGTACCAGACAGTTTTGTAGAAATAATTGTCCAAAAATCAGAAGGAAACCCATTATTTATGGAGGAAATAATCAGCAGCCTAGCAGGGCAGGGATACATCAGTATAGAAAACAGGAAATTAAAAATTCTCAAAAAGATAGAAACTACTGATATTCCTGCATCAATCCATGCTCTTATAACTTCTGAGCTTGACAAACTTCCAGAGGATCTTCGGGAAATAGTAAAAATTGCCGCTGTAATCGGAAGAGAATTCAATGTAAGACTCTTGGCAATGATAGCGAGAACCGAAAATCTGGAGGAAAAATTGAGAGAGCTGGAAAATAAAGGTTTTATTTACAAAAGTAAAAATAAGAAGGATGTATATATCTTTAAACACTCGTTCGTGAGAGATGGTGCTTACTCTCTCCTCTTAAAATCCGAGAAAAAACAGTTACATGCCACTGTGGGATTTGCTATAGAAAATATATTCAAAGACAGGTTAGAGGAAAATTACGACATCCTAGCCTATCATTTTTACGAGGGTGAGGTAACAACAAAAGCACTTGAATACCTTATCAAGGCAGCGCGAACTCACCAGAAACTTCATATGTATGTTATGTCTTATGAAAAATTTAAAAAGGCATTGGATGTTATGAATAAGATGAAGATTAAAGAACGGAACCGACAATCAATAGAGTGGCAATATCTCATCTATCTTGGGAAAGGAAAAGCTGCTGAAATACTGGGAAGATGGAACGAGGCTCTAGCAGATTTCCAGAACGCTTTTTCCATAGCCCAGGATATCAAAAATATTGAATACCAGATGGAGTCGGGATATTATCTAGCAGAATTGTTATCCTTAAAAGGTGAATATCAAAATGCCCTCAAGTATATAGAAAGACTCGAAGGACTATCTCCTCGTAATTCCTTTTATATTGATTTGAAATTGTTGAAATCCGAGATCTTGCAATTACGTGGTGAGTATGAAAAAAGTATAGCATTATTAGAAGAATCCTTAACATATCCAGGGGTAGAATCAGATACTTTTTTAAAAATAAAATTCTATACCAAATTAGCTGCTCTGTACTTAGAGAAAGGAGATTTTAAATTAGCCCATTACTACACAAAAGAGGCTAAAAAACTTGCTCAATCTCTTGAAGAACCATACACGCTGAATATCTCATTGAATTTGGTGGCTGAACAGTTAAACAAATTGGGTGTTTATGAAGTGGCACAGGATATACTAAGTAATGCAGTTAAAATATCTCGAGAAGTTGGGGATAAACAAACACTTCAGAGAATCTTTTATAACCTTGCATCTACGAAGGAAGGACTTGGCGAGGTTAGTGAGGCCCTTTCTCTACTACGTAGAGCCTTAGAAATTTCAATACAAACAGAGGATAGGTACTTTACGGGAATTATACTGAAAAAGATAGGGAAAATACACGTAGATTATATTAAAGATAGAAACCAAGCGATTCAGAATCTGAAACGATCCTGTGAAATATTCCAATCTATTGGGCAAAAATTAAATTTCTATGAAAACTATGTGCTTTTATCTAAAATATATGCCGATCAATCCCAACTGGAAGATGCATATTCTATAATAAAAGAGGCATCTTCTTGGTTTAAAGAAAGTAAAGTAGAAAAGAATTATCTTGAAGCTACGCTGACCCAAGCTTACATTGAGTTATTAAGAGGTGAATTTGACGAAGCTTATCGTAAAAGTATAATCAAAAGTAAGTACAAAACTGGTGAATTAAGTTTACTCTCTTGTGAGCTCAAAACTCTTCTCTTCTTGTTACAAAAAACTCCGAAAATATCTGAAGAGTTAGACACACTGGCTAAGGAAATCGAAGAGATAGAAAAATGGCCTCTATCTAGAGCCTGTACTATTCGCTTAACTATAGTTAAGACATTATTAAACATAATGAAGGAACAATACAGTGAGGTTATTTCCCTATATAATAAATTCACGGCATCTTTACCAATTACAGAATTTAGGGAAGAAAGAGCCTTTCTCAATACATTGGCGGGGTTTGCCAGGGGTATGGAAGGAGAAAAAGACCAGGCCATATTTATGTTTGAGGAGTCTTTGGGACTCTTGGATATTCTGGGCAGTATTCCTTTGAGGATTATTGCAAGATATTTCTATTTGAAATTCGCTATAATAAAAGGCCTTAAAGAGATTTATGAAAAAGAATTACCGGTAATTGAACAACAAATAAAGGACTATAATATTAGGGGACTTTCATTATTAACCCATTTACTTCAAGAAGAACGTAATAAAATTGCACAACAGAAAAAATTTGAATAAAATATAGAGGTTAGAGAAATGAAAGAATTAACTGCACTTATAGAAAAGGCATATCGAGCCTATAGAATCTACCCCAGGGGGCATGAAATACCCAAACATTTCTTGAGACAGGTCTGGGAAAAACTCAAAGAACTTTTCGCATCCCGGGCAGAAATTTCTTTTTACATAGAAAGAAATAGAATCCTAGACGAGGAGGGAAATATCATACTAGAAGGCGAAGAAAACGAAGAAAACTTCTCCTGGTTTTTATACAAAGGGGGAATAAAGGGTGTTGTAATAACCCCTCAAATCTCACTGTATGAACTTAAAGACTTTTTCGAAGCAATTGGTGAAGTAAGTGATCTCGATCAAGATAAATATGCGCTCCTTGTGGCTTTAAATAAACGGAATTTTGAGGGTATAAGTTATGAGATCGCGCCAGAATTTATTGAAGATGAAAATGTCTTCATCCCTGAAACTTTTGAAGAATTTAAAAAACTAAAAGAAAAGGAACCCAAAAGTGAACCAATCGAAGTGGATGAAAAACCAGTAGCAAAAATAGAAATCCCCATAATTATAGAATCCAGAGAAGTGTTTAAGATTTCATATGAAGAGGAGCAGCTTCTTCAGGAAGAGATCGAGAAAGAGCGGGAGCAAAATAAATTAGATAAATTACTAGTATATTTAATTGAAATACTAAAAGAATCAGATCTTCCCAATTTTAATAGGATTATTGATGCTATAGAAGAACTTCTGCTCATAGAAATTAAAAACAAAAACTTGAAAAGAATTTTATCGGTTTTTAAGAATCTTAAGCAACTTGCCGCTTCAGCGGGACAGTTGGTCTGGGCAACTGAAAAAATTAAAAGAATAGAATTCCTCTTTCGAAAAATTTCGGATTCAAAACTTATCTCGGGAATTCTAGAGGAAGACAAACTGAATAATAAAGAAATTCAGGAATTTATTGCCCATCTAAAACCTCCAGTAGCCATTGATATTCTGGAGATAGCAGCAAAAACTGGAAAACATGCAAGAAGAAATGCTCTTCTGAAAGGTATTTCAAAAATTGAAGGATTGGACATTAACAAAATAACGCAATATCTCAAAAGTAATATTGAGCGTAAAGACCTCTTAATCGCTGGAATTGAACTCCTTGGGATGCTCTCAGATGAGTCTTCCACAAGGTTTCTTGAAAGTTTGAAGAATATGGAAGATGAGGACATACGAGTAGCGCTCGTGAAGGCTCTGTTTTCTTTAAAAGGCGACATATCACCATTTATTAATGATACAAGTAGCAAGGTAAGATTGACTGCCTATCAGGAGCTAAAAAAGAATCCCAGAAAAGTCTACGCAGAATTGATTGCCAAAAAAGTCCTTGATCCCTCTATCCATAATTTTGATACATTGGAAAAACAAATTTTCTTCTCCCTTGCTGCGCTTTATGTTAATGACGAAGAAGTATCCAAAAGCATTAAAAAACTTTTAAATTATCGCCCATCGTTTTTAAAAAGAATCTTTGAAAATAAAAAAACACTGGATACAATAAATACTCTAATCCATTCCTTGGCAGAAACTAAGTCGAAAAAAGCCTTCGAGATCCTTTTGGAGGGGATTACCGGGGCACGCTATAAAAAGGTCAGACATATGTGTAAAGAAACACTTAAAAACTTAGGAGGTGGTTTTTACGGTGGAGAAGAGAGAAATAGATGAAAAAATAGTAATCTCGCTTCAGGCCTTGATGAACAACATCAAACTTTATGACAAAGGACACCCTGCCATACAGAAAAGTTTGAGCGAACTTTTAGGCTTGATAAAACCTAAGCTCGAGGAAGATGGTGAATTAACCATCACCTTAAGAAGCTGGTATCTTTATATAAACGGAATGAGGATTAAAATAAAAACCACTAATTTTCTCCAACTAAAAAATTTCATGGAGCTTCTTTCTGAAAAGGACATAGGAGGAATAGTAATTAACCAAAATGTGAAAGATGAAGAAGTTTTGCTTTTCCTAGAACTATTAACAAAGGAAGATTTGCATCGGGAAGACATTTTAAAGTTATTAAAAGAAAATGAAGTACAAAGTATTCATATATTACCACTTGTGCATTCTGGAGAAATTATTGACCCCAAAAAACGGGTTAAACAGATATATTTTGAGACTATTAACTTAGTTAAACAAATATCAACAACTGAAAACATAACCCAGAAATTATTTAGCAAATTCACAGTGGGTATCTACTATCTCATAGATACACTCAAGGCATCAGAAGGGCTCCTACTCGGTCTAACAGTAGTGAAGAATTATGATGATTATCTTTACAATCACTCCGTTAATGTTGCAATTCTTTCACTTTCCATAGGGGTGAGAATAGGCCTTAAGAGTAAAGAACTCCTAAAGCTCGGACAATCGGCCCTTCTCCATGATATCGGAATGACTCAAATTCCGAAAGATCTACTGGTTAAAGAAGGAATATTAACTTCAGAGGAATGGAAAATCGTTAAAACTCACCCCATAATCGGCGCAGAAATGACTATGGATCTAGTGGGACTTAATGAAGAGACAGCAGATGTAATTCTTGCAGTACTTGAGCACCAGAAGGGATACGATGGTAGTGGCTATCCTGACTTTGTCAATGTAAAACCCCTCTCATTGTTCTCACGAATAATACAAATTGCTGATTTTTATGACGCTGTCACCACCCCACGAATTCACAACCCAGTCCCCATGTCGCCTGCTGAAGCTATGGCTCATCTAATCAAAAATGCAGGGAAACTCTTTGATCCTATTCTTTCGAAATTCTTTGTGAATTTACTGGGCATCTATCCTTTGGGAACACTTGTATTCTTGAATACCGGAGAATGGGGACTGGTAATAGGACAACCCCAGGATAGGTTGAATATACACAAACCTATAGTACTTCTGATCAAAGATTCCACAGGGAAGGATATACCAAGAAGAATAGTAGATTTGAGTAAATCTGACCTTGAGATTAGAGAAGCTGAATCACCATGGAAATTTGGAATTGACCCTGCAGAATACTTTCTGGAATAGTTATTTCCTTCTCTTACGCCTCCACTCCATCAATTGTTCCACGGATAAAGTATTAAGGATATCCTCTGGTTCGAGCCAACCTCTACGTGCTACACCTACTCCCAATCTCATCATCCAGAGCTGTCCTATATTGTGGGCATCTGTTCCTATGCTCAATTTTACTCCTTTTTCTTTGGCAAGACGAACATTAATATCGTTCAAATCTAATCGCTCATAGTATGCATTAATCTCGAGGGCAATATCTTTCTCCCGGGCCTTTTCAATGATTTTTTCAATATCCAGTCTGTAACCTTCCCTCTGTCCAATTAATCTACCTGTAGGATGAGCTATCACATCTACATGGGGATTATCCATGGCTTTCAGGATTCTTGCCGTTACATCTTCATCTTTTTTCCAGATGTGTATAGCCGCAACCACAAAATCCAGCTTCTCTAATATTTCATCTGGATAATCAAGAGTTCCATCTTGTAATATATCCACTTCAGTTCCTGCAAGTAGTCTGATCCGAGGGTATTTTTGATTAACTTGTTCTATCTCTTCCAACTTTTTAAGCAACCGATCTATCTCCAGTCCGCGGGCATATTTTACACTCCTTGAATGGTCACAGATAGCAATATATTCATAACCTCTTTCAATCCCTTTTAATGCTATCTCTTCTAAGTCGGCGGTACCATCAGAATAGCGGGAGTGTACATGCAGATCTCCCCTGATCTGATCCTCTTTCACAAGATTGGGCAAAGCATCATTCAGAGCAGCTTCTATTTCTCCCCTGTCTTCTCTTAATTCAGGCGGGATCCATTTAAGTCCCAAAACCTTGTAAACTTCATCTTCGCTGGCCCCGGTTATCTTTTTTTCACCTTTGAAGACCCCGTACTCTGAAACCTTTAATCCCTTCTGTTTGGCTATAGATCTGATTTTAATATTGTGCGCCTTCGAACCAGTGAAATACTGTAAAGCAGCCCCCCATGAATCTCTGGGAACAACTCTTAAATCCACCTGGTACCGATCCTCAAAAATACAGGAACCCTTAGTTTCACCCTGAGCAAGGACTTTAGTAACACCAGGTAACTCGGTAAAATATTTTATGATTTTAAATCCATCCTGTCCCACTACTAGAATATCAAGGTCACCTACCGTTTCTTTCATTCTTCTAAAGGAGCCACAGGGGGAGATCAACTCAACCTCTTTCAATTCTTTCAACCTGCCTACTATATCCTCTACGATGGGGATCGCGAGCCCGATGGGTATTCTGTCTTTCATCCTGGTATAAAGCTCAAGACCTTTTTTAATATTTTCTACTTTTTTAGCACCCATACCGGGCAATTTTTCAAGAGAACCATCCTCCAAAACTTTCTTCAAATCCTCCAAATTTTTGACCCCAAGTTCATCGTAGGCCAGTTTCAGGGTTTTTGGACCAAGACCCGGGACATCCAGAAGTTCCAGTAAATCCTGGGGGACTAGTGACATTACCTCTTCATATTTCCTCATCTTCCCGGTTTCCAGATACTCAGCGATTTTCTTAGCAATCCTCTCACCAATTCCAGGAATGGTCATAAGACCTTGCAGGCCCTTCTCTTTATATACTTCCTCCACATCTTCCACCAGGTCATTCAGCACCCGTGCAGCTTTCCTGTAAGCACTTATCTTAAAAGGATTGTCCCCCATAAATTCTAGGGCATCGCCTATCTTTTCAAATATTTGTGCAAGTACCTTATTCTTGTTCATAGTTTTATTTTAACGTTTTATTCCGTTTTTTCAAGAGACAAAGTTCTTGCTCAAACAGACATGTAAAAATATAATATTGTTTAAATTACAATCGAGGCATTACTATGGAAGAAGAATTAAAATTTGAAGATATAATAAATGTATTGAGAAGTAGAAAAAAAATAATTATTATGTCGATTATCTTTGTTACCCTCCTTTCGATAATCTATAGTTTTCTTAAGTCTCCTGTGTACGAGGCAAAAGCAAGAGTGAGGCTCCCGGGCAGCAGTCAGGTGACAGAATTCTTTCTTGCAGGGATGACAAATCCTTGGAACGATGTTCCCACTCAACTGGAAATTATAAAATCAATAAATGTAGCTAAAAGAGTTATAAATAAGCTGGGTCTACGATTTCGTGTACTGGATAAAAAGATGCCGCCTGGCCTTACTATCGATAGTGTTTATGTGAAAGAAGATATGCCCTCGGGAGACTTTATCCTAGAGGTTTACAGGAATTACTATTTGGTTAAAAATTTACCCGAAGGGAAGATTTACATAAAGGGGCCTATTAAAACCTACCATGAAGAAAAGGGATTAGGCCTCAAAGTGCTTCTTGATAAGAAACAAAAGATAACATTCCCGCTAAAAGTCAGATTCGAGATTTTGGATTACCATACACTGATTAAATCTCTTTCTTCAAGGATGAAGGTTTCTCAGGAGGCCAGGTCCTTTATTGCCGTTATCAGAACCCGTGCGAGAAGCCCAGAACTCGCAAAAAAACTTGCGGATACTTATGCAAATGCCTATGTTGAATATACTCTCGACGATGTCAGGTATTCTGCAAGAGTTCTGAGAGAATTTTTACAGCAACAGGTGAATAAAATCGAAACACAGTTAAAAATACAGGAAGACTCTCTCAAACTAGTAAAGGAAAAATTTGGAGTTTTTGCAGCACTGGCACTGGAAAATTCACAGGAAAGTACCAAGGAACTCCTTCGAACTCTTACCACCTTGGAGATGGAAAAATCGCAATCCATAGCTGAAAGGGAAGAAGCTAAGAAAAAAATTGAGATATTAAAGAACCAGATTGAGGGTAAAGGGTTCCTGGCTAAATATAGAGAACTGGCTGAGCTTCCAGGATTGAGCAATAATCCACAGGTTCAGGAACTTCAAAATAAAATCATAACTCTAGAGATAAAAAAAGCAGAATTAATGGAAAAATATACAGAAAAACACCCCGAAATCCAGGCTATAGAGAATCAGATCGAAGCCACGAGAAAAAATCTACAGTCAATACTTAAAAGTCTTGCATTTTCCGGTCCCTCTGCAGGAGATCCTCTATTCCAAAAACTGGCAACGGATTTTATTACAAATGAAGCGCTCGCTTTGGCACTTGAGGCGAAGGTAAGTGCCCTTGATAAGGTCATCAGAGCTTACGAAAAGAAAATAAGTTTTCTCCCCACTCAGGAATTAACCTATGCCCGACTTAAAAGAAAGATTGAAGCTACCAAGACTGTTTATAATATGCTCTTGCAAAAATTAGAGGAAACCCGTATTCAGGAAGCATCACAGATCTCAGATGCTAGAGTACTGGATTATGCTCTGTTGCCAAAATCTCCTATTTCCCCGAAGAAAAAATTGAATATTGTTCTCGGTTTGATACTTGGTACAATGCTAGGGATTTTTGGAGCTTTTATTGCTGAATATCTCGACAACACTGTGAAGAGTGCCAAGGAAGTGGAAGAAATAACGTTCAAACCTGTGCTCTCGATAATTCCTTTGATCCAATTGGAGAATGATAATAACTCAACTTCCAGAATTGAAAAAACATTCATAACACATTTTGATCCTCTGAATCCTATATCTGAAGCTTTTAAAAAACTACAGATAAATATCCGATTTCTTGACCCTGAAAGAAAACTCAGAATTTTTTCAATAACAAGTTCCATAAAAGGAGAAGGGAAGTCTACAGTGGCCTGTAATATAGCCATAGCCTTTGCTAATGCAGGTGAGAAAGTACTTCTAATCGATGGTGATATCAGGAGAGCTACCCTGCATGACATATTTAATGTGCCGCGCGAACCCGGCTTTAGTGACCTGCTTGTGGGTCATCAAGCCAAAGCATTTGAAACCCAGATAAAAAATCTTTATCTTTTACCAGCTGGAACCCGCATTCTGCCATCCCTTGACCTCTTCAATCCCGTGAATGTTGATAAACTTAAAGAAAGGATCAATCATCATTACAATGTAGTAATCGTTGATACTCCACCTATCCTCCCTGTTGCAGAAGCCTTGAGTATCAGTTCGCTTTCAGACGCCACCATTCTGGTTGTTAGATCGGAGTATACCGATAAAAATATCCTGCAGGATGTGGCACAACAACTTAAAAGGAGCAATGTGAATTTCCTAGGTACTGTATTAAATGCATTTAATTTTGAAAATTATGGATATTATGCGAGAAGATATTACTACGAATATTATGGACGTTCTGGCGTAGCTAAAAGAACCATATTTAACAAGATTATAAATCAAATTAAAAAATTAAAAAAAAATGGAGCGTAAGCCATGAATCTGCTTCTAACACTTTTGTTTCTTCTCCATCCCGGCGATGCAATTGTATTGAAATTTCACATGTATCCAGAATTAAACGATACAGCTGTGGTTGATATCGATACCACCATGGAACTCCCCCTTATAGGAAGACTTAATGTGAAAAAATTTGAAGTCGATAACCTCCGTGATACTTTATACACTCTCTACAGCCAATATCTAAAATCTCCTACTTTTACTGTTACTCTGCTTTATAAAGTTTCTGTCTTCGGAGAGGTTATGAGGCCTGGACTTTACTATGTATCCCCGAGTGACAGGGTATGGGAAGTAATTGCCAGAGCAGGAGGACCAACAAAGCGAGGTAATATTAAGAAGTTGAAAATCAGACGAAAGGGTGAAATATTGAATATAAACACCTGGAAAGCCGTTACAGAAGGCAAATTACTGAAAGAGCTGGGCGTGGAATCTGGAGATGTATTTGAAGTACCTAAAAAGTTCTGGCCAACTCTTGATGAGATATATAAGGCAGCTACCACAATAGCGGTTATTTACACCATTTACAAAGATTTGAGTTCACAATAGAGAGGGCGAAAGTATGGTAAATGAATTAAAAGATAAGATCATTTCGAGACAGGCTTATATAGGTATAATTGGCCTTGGCTATGTGGGACTGCCCCTTACCCGTGAGTTTCTCAACGCTGGCTTCAGTGTTCTGGGTTTTGATATTGATCCCGTTAAGGTAGAAAAAATAAATCGTGGAGAAAGTTATATCAAACATATACAGAGTGGGTTCATTGCTTCCTATGTCAAAACAAACAAGTTTTCAGCTACAAATGATTTTACACGTCTGAGAGAGATAGATGTTATTATAATATGTGTTCCTACTCCCCTTGGAGAACATAAAGAGCCTGACTTAACCTTTGTTTTGAATACTACAAAAACCATAGCAGCGAATTTGAGAAAAGGGCATGTGGTAGTTCTTGAAAGTACCACTTATCCTGGAACAACTGAAGAAGAGCTTCTTCCCATTCTTGAATCCACTGGCCTACAGGTGGGCAAGGACTTTTTCCTAGGATTTTCTCCGGAACGCGAGGATCCAGGGAATAAGAAGTTCAGTACCCGGACGATTCCGAAAATTGTAAGCGGAGTTACTGAGCACTGTCTCGATATAATAAAAACCCTTTATGACCAAATCATCATCCGAACAGTTCCTGTGAGTTCACCGAGGGTCGCAGAGGCTGTGAAACTTCTTGAAAATATTTACAGAGCAGTGAATATTGCTCTTGTAAATGAACTCAAGACAGTCTTCGACCGAATGGGAATTGACATCTGGGAAGTTATTGAAGGAGCGAAGACAAAACCATTTGGCTATCATCCCTTTTATCCTGGTCCTGGACTCGGAGGTCACTGTATTCCCATAGACCCATTCTACCTCACCTGGAAAGCCAAAGAATACGATATAAGCACTAGATTTATAGAACTTGCAGGAGAAATCAACGCCTACATGCCATATTATGTCGTAGAGAAAACAATAAAAGCCTTAAATGCACACAAAAAAAGCATTAAAGGCGCGAAGATATTACTCCTTGGTTTATCCTACAAACCAGATATTGACGATCTCAGAGAAAGCCCTGCATTAAAGATAATGGAACTACTCATGAGGGAAGGAGCTGATGTAGACTACAGCGATCCTTATTTTCCGGAATTACCACCCTTAAGAAAATATAAATTTGACAAAAAATCTGTAAATATCACACCCAAAACATTAAAAAATTATGATTGCATAGTTATTACTACCAATCACTCCACCTTCGACTATGATATGATTCTGGAACATGCTAAACTTATTGTTGATACCCGGAACGCGCTTAAGTTAAAGGGAATTGTAAACGGCAAAGTCTACAAAGCTTAATCATGTTTTTGTAAAAACAAATTCAATTCCAGATTCAGTAATTTTAATGTCTGAAAGTTTAACACTTTTTCTGAGGGGCTTTGTGCATGAATCTATAATTTGAGATTTTTTGATTGCACTTTCTACATCTATAATCACTAGTCCCTCCCTGTATCTCACAATACCTTCAGTCTTGGCTTCGAAAGGAGTGATAAAACTTTTAATAAAGGGCATAAGAACCTTATTTAATTTCATTTTTACTAATATTTCTCTGTGTTCTTCATTCCACACGCCTGGTTCAAAAGACAACTCCGCCCGGATCTTAATAAAATTTACCCCCTCTATCACAAGTTTCCCCCCTTCTATATTCAGTGTTGGATTGTTTAAATAAGCTTTAAAATAAAAATCTGTTAAATACTCCAGTAAATCCCTGGGTATTTTAATAGTGTAAGGAGGTTCTAAAGAATTTATTTTTTCTATCAGATAACCGGTCACAACCTTCAGTATATCTTGCATATTTCACCACTCCCTTGTATTATTATCCGATACGTCTAAATACTGCAACAACTTTTCCGAGAATATAAAGTCTTTCCTCATTTGATTTTATGGTGATTACATCAAACTCAGGGTTCTCAGGAACTAAATCTATTGTATCTTCTTTTCTTTTAATCCTTTTGATAGTTACTTCCCCATCTACAAAGGCAACAACAATGTCATTATCATTAATTTGTTCGTTTAATTTGACTACTACCACATCACCAGGCAATATGCCCGCATTCTTCATACTTTCACCTTTCACTCTTAAAGCAATAGTACCATCAGCATTACGGACAAAAAGAGAATCCACTGCTATTGTTCCCTCCACATCTTCAAAGGCAGGAATTGGGAGACCAGCCTGAACCTTCCCAATTATGGGAATAATATTCAGATTGGAAAGTTTTAGAGACGTTAATTCTATGCCTCTGGTTTTTCTCGGAATTCTTTTGATGTATCCCTTTTTCTCCAGCGACTTAAGATGTTTCTGAACACTAGCTATATTTTTTATGCCAAGGCCAATACCCTCGGCAATTTCTCTCAGTGTAGGGGGGAATCCTCTAGTAAGGAGAAAATTCTCAATGAACCTCAAAACTTCCTTCTGTCGTCCAGTTAACTCCCTGGTATTCATTTGAACACCATTATAAACTTACTCACGAACGAAATCAAGAACATAGAGGGAAAGACGACTACATAAGATAACGTAAATATAAATAGAGTGCAGAAATTACAATGCTTATAATTGTTACTGGAATACCATGTTTCAAATAGTTTCTAAAAGTTACAGGTGTTCGTGTTTTTTCAGATATACCAGCAACAACAACATTTGCAGAAGCACCTATCAATGTCGCATTCCCCCCGAGGCAGCTACCCAATGCAAGAGCCCACCATAAAACCTCACTGTTGGGGTAGTGCATCTTATTCATAATAGAAAAAATCACAGGTATCGTGGCGGCTACAAATGGAATGTTGTCTATAATCCCGGATATTACAGCAGAAGTCAGTAGGATAATGAAAACCAATAGCTTGAAATTTGAAGTTATATTCAGGATATGTTCCGAGACCATTTCCATAATTCCTGCATTTTCCAGGGCACCTACAAGGATGAAAAGCCCTGCAAAAAAGAAAAGAGTTGTCCACTCCACCTCTTTCAAATAATCTTCAGGATGTACCTCCGTCAAAATAAGGAGTAAGGAAGCTCCGAATAAAGCTACTATTGAGGGAGGTATATTTAAAAGGTCATGAGTAAAAAAACCAAGTAGTACTAGTGTAAAAACAGAGAGGGTTATCTTTAAAAGGCCCCAATCTTTGATAGCTTTTTGTGGTTCAAGGCTCACAATTGCAGGGTCAAAACTTCCTTTTAAAGAAAACCTCTTACCAACAACAAATTTAAAATAAAGAATCACAACTATTGAAATTATAATTACCGCAGGACCAAGATTTAAGAGAAAATCAATAAAGGATAACCCAGTAGCGCTACCAATCATTATGTTGGGTGGGTCTCCAATAAGGGTCGCTGTACCACCTATATTTGAACTTAATATCTCACCCACCAGGAAAGGATAAGGAGATACACCTATCATATCTGCCACTAGTATGGAAACCGGCGTGATTAACAGCACCGTCGTTACATTGTCAAGAAGAGAAGAAACAACACCTGTGAGAATGAAGAACAAAAGAAACAATATAAATATATTTCCTCTTGCAACTTTCACTGATTTTATAGCCAGAAATTCGAATAAGCCGGTCCTCTTGAAAAAGGATACCATAATCATCATACCAAGTAATAGTCCCAAGGTATTAAAATCCACAAAATTCCAGGCTTCTGTTGGGGTAAGGAAACCAAGAAGTATTAAAATTTGAGAGAAAAAAAAATACAATAGAAGTTCTATGCCATCTTTCAATAATTATTAATACATAAGCGAATAAGAAAATACTAATCAGTATCAGTTCCATATAATCTACCTATTAAGTCGAATCGGGAGACAATGCCCTTGTACTTACCATCCTCAATAACCACAATACCGGTTATGTTTTTGCGATGCATGTAAAACATGGCTTTAAGAATAGAGTCTTCAGGTTCAACATAATCAAACTGCTCTCTCATTATATCATGTGCTAGAAATAAGCCTTTGAAATAACCTGAAAAAACCTCAGCATCAAGATAACCAAAGGTCTTTACAAACTGAAAATCAGATAGATAGTTAAAATAATCCGGAATAAAGGGGTCTATAAGGTCCTGAATGTAAATGACCCCCCTTACAATTTCATTTTCCACCACAGCAATCACCGGAGCCGCTTCTTTTATCATATACAAAGCTACATCTCTTAAAGTATCAGATTCACATACTGGAGAAACTTTTCTCATTACATGCTTAACTAAAATAGTGTTTTTATATTCTGCTGACATGACTAAATTATACTGGAGAATATCAAGATTTAAAAATCAAAGATTTTCTCTCAATCTTATGTCTTCAATAGCAAACCTGATTATTTGGGCATCTTCAGCATCTGGGTTTATCTCTAAATATTTTTCATAAAATTGAAGCGCTTCCCTGAACTTCCCCATTTTTTCATAGGTCACTCCCAGATTATAGATTGCAGGTGCATAATGGGGGTAAAACTCTAAAGATTTCTTAAAGCATTCAATTGCCTTTTCTCTGTTACTCTGCAGAAAGTATGTTCTTCCAAGCTCATTCCAAGCTCTCCAATCCCGGGGAAATTCTCTCAAATATTCCTCCAAAAAATTCTGAGCTTTTTTGAATGTTCTACGAGCTAATAAGTCATTTATAATGTTTCTCACTTCTCTCCATCTCTCTTCTGTGCTGCTTATCCCTCTGAACAATTTTTCTCTTTTTCTGAGAGTAATCTCTTTTTCGTTGTGTGAATAAATTTCCCTTTGGAACCATAATACTTCCATAAATTTTTCAACTTTTTTAATATCCCCTTTTTTTATAGAAATTGTGATACGTATGCCTCCGTCTAAGAGTATTTGCAAGTTTACAGGCACGTAAGCAAAATAAATGACAAGGAGTACAAAAGCAGCAGAACACAGGGCTATAATAATATAAAAATTATAAACGAAAAGAGCAGTGACGGAAAGAGCTAATGCTGTAACAAGTATCCAGACAATTCTTTTCTTAACTATTTGTAAATATAAAAGATTTTTTATGGGTGAAACCAATAGGAAATCTTCCAGTATATTGCGTCCTGCGGCAACTAAAAATTCTTCTTTAAATAACCCTATAAAATACCTTTTAATTTTGCTTGGGTCCAATGAACTTAAACCATTAATATCCCCAATCTTAACTTTAAAATTATTGAATAAAGACCTGTTCATATTATCTTCTTTTTAACCGCTTAATTCTTGCCATATAAAAATGTCTCTTCTATATTATATATCGCAAAATTTTGGGGAAGTGTTCTATGTTGATATTATTTAATCAAAATCCAGAACTTTGATGGAAGATCTGAAGAGAGTAAAACTTTTTCTGTTCCTTTTAATTCAAAACTTTTAAGGGTATCACCTTTTTCATCCATAATTTCCATAGTTACTCCACTACTATAGCTTAAGACTTCTACTTCCAGAGTTTTATTTTTCAGAGTTCTAACATCAATAACTGATTTTTCTCCTTTCACAGTAATTCCTAAACGATTTGCATGGCGGGGGCTCCTCACTGCTTTTCCTCTCAGAGAGCCACCGTACACAGGCTCCCCCTTGTAAATATCTTGCACACCAAACTCTACTTTGATTGCGATTTCTGATTCCAGAATTTGTTCAAAAATCCCGTAAAGGTCACTTTCAGAAGGTCCCAGTTCCAGCTCCAGAAGTCTAAGCACACGCTCAAAACATCTCTTACAGGAAAATAAATGTTTCTCTTTAGCCGATTCCAACTTTTCTCCATCAAGGATTCTTAGAATATCCCTTCTATTCAAATGCTCATTCATTTAGTTTCCTCCATATTATTAATAGGATTTTTTTTGAAAATTGTCCGCAAAATTTTCCCATAGTTTTATCACCCGCTCCCTGACTTCTTTTATACTAAGTTGAATCCTGCTTTTTAAATTTCTCCTCAATGCCTCAGCAGAATAAAAGCTGGGTTTGAGATGGAATCCCCTTTTTGAAAGTTCTTTTTGAAGTTTTACAGGAAGTACCCTTATGAAGATATACTGCTCCAAATCATCCAGACTTTGAAGAAACTTTTCAAAAAAGGAAATCGGTTTATTTTTTCCGTACTTCTCGTATAAAAAGGCAAATAAATACCTGTCGAGTGCTTCCTGCTTCTTTTTTCTAAATGTACTCTGGGAAGTGAACCAAGTAACCGGATCTATAGGTTCCATCACATTGTAAGACATGATTTCAGAAATCTCCAAGGGATATGATATATAGAGCACCATCTTATCCATAGTGGGCAGGCATTCGAAGGCTCTTTTTAACCTTTCCCTGTCCATAAAATTAACAAAAAATTCTTCTTCTCTATCGTCGATATATTTCCATTCCTGATTTTCTCTCAATTCGAATTCAAACGGCATCTTTTTAGCTTTTTCCTTGGTATAGTATATAAATTTTTTGAACAGGTAGTTCTTCAGAGAGCCTCTGGAAGGGTCATATTTTTCTATTATACCCCCCTCTTTAAAAACTTCGTAGAAAAAATCATGCAAGAGATCTTCCGGAGGAGCATTTATTTTGTACGCTATATGCGCTGAAAGGTTCCTGAGGTGAGAAAAATAGTTTAAATATATATACTCCATAACTTCATTTTTACGAGAAACTATGAAAGCCTTCACCACTACTATATCTCTGATTATAAGCATGCAATAATCTATAATCTGTTCTTGTGTTTTAAATTTTTTAAGAGACGACACCAGAAGGGAGTTTGTA
Source organism: Candidatus Hydrothermota bacterium (assembly GCA_003644895.1). Taxonomy (GTDB): domain Bacteria; phylum Hydrothermota; class Hydrothermia; order UBA1063; family UBA1063; genus B29-G16. Next base: position 17,164 of record QNDO01000003.1, read on the forward strand.
AACTTTTCTACCTCCTTCTCTACATCGGTGTATTTTATTTCAATTTTAAACTTATCACAGTAATATTCCAGAACTTCGCCTGTAACTTTTTTTATATCACTCTTACAAATCACCATCCTATTCTCCTTTCTCTTTAAGCAGTAAATAAGAATATGGAGACAGCTCAATGGAAGTATCTTTGTAAACTTTACCTGATATCATATCTACTAAAGGAAATTTCATAGGAACATTTCTTAGTGAAAGATACCTTTTCTCAGAGTATGGATTAACAATTATCAGAAGGATATTCTTCCCATATTTTCTCTCTAACATTATCACATTTGGGTCATTATATAAGCAGTGAAGAGTCCCTTTTTGCAAAATATCAACTCTTTTCCTTAAAGCTATCATACGTTTTTCGAGATTCAGAAGTTCTTTTTCCCAGCTGTTTTCATCCCATATCATACATCTCCTGCAGTCAGGGTCTTTACCGCCTTCCATGCCGATTTCGTCTCCATAGTAAACTGTTGGGACTCCAGGAAGTACATATTGTAAGAAAATCGCTACCTTCATTTTAGACATATTACCAGAAAATTCACTGAAAATCCTGGGAGTGTCATGACTTCCCAGCAAATTCCATGAAGCCAGTACTATGGGATAAGGATAGTTTGTCGTGTAAGAAAAAATTCTTGAGTAAAAAAGTTTAACATTAGGATTATCCACTTTTAGTAAATCCAAAATGGCGGTCCTGAATATATAATTCATGACACCATCGAACTCATTGCCTCTCAGCCAAGGGGCAGCGTCTCCCCAAATTTCTCCCACAATATAGACATCTTTTTCCAAAGTCTTTAGTGTTTTTCTGAATTCTGCCCAGAACTCATGTGGTATCTCATTGGCAACATCAAGACGCCAGCCGTTTATTCCCCTTTTTACCCAGTATTGTGCAACATCAAGGAAATATTCCTTTACTTTTTGATTCTCATAGTTGAGCTCGGGAAGGTCCCCGAATCCCCACCAACATTTGTAATAATCTTTGGGAGGATCCTGAGGGGTGAATTTATCTGGGAATGGCCACCTATATACTGTATACCAATTATAATAAGGTGATTTCTTTCCCTTATGCCTGACATCCTCAAAAAACGGATGATTATCAGAGCTATGATTGAATACACCATCCAGTATGACCTTTATCCCGTGTGCCTTCAGGGAATCAACAAGTCTATCAAACGCCACATTTCCACCAAAATTATCGTCCACATTGTAATAATCTGTTATTTCATATTTATGATTTGCAGGTGATTCAAAGATAGGATTGAGATAAAGACAATTAACCCCAAGAGAATCCAGATAATTGAGTTTCTGGATTATTCCCTCCAGATCACCTCCATAAAATACACTCCAGCCCCAAGGAGCAAGAACTGGTTCATATTCCCATTTTTTAGTTCCCGGTGGATCATTATTTTTATTGCCATTAAAAAATCTCTCGGGAAAGATCTGATAGATTATTGCATCATAAACCCACTGAGGCACAGGTGTAATTAGTGATTTATTGTAAACCAAAAAAGTATCAGGCCAAAAGAAGCTTTGAGTTCCGTCTATTAATTTAAATCTGAATCTGAAAGGAGTAAATGCTGATACCATCCCATCCCAGTATTCATAAACACCGTTCTCCCAAACAAGATCGAGCTTCACAGCGGTATCCGTATAGGTTACATACACACTATCAATATCATTCGCGAAAAGCTTTAATCTTATATATAAAAATTTGTCGTCCAGCGGTACTAAAAAGTAAATATTTTTGAGAGAGAATTCTATACACTGGCTGAAGATTATTCCATCACCTCTTTCAAGATGTATACCTGATTTCTGGGGGAGTACAACCACCACTGAATTTCGGCCTCCAAATCCATCAGGTACATAGTCCTGGGATTTAGGATCTTCATACCACTTTGAGCCATTTACCACAAACTTGTATTCATATCTTCCTGGTTTTAAATAAAGCGTCAACTCCCATACTCCATCTTTATCATTGTCTTTCATAGGATTTATTGTAGTGGACCATCCGTTGAATGTGCCTGCAAGGCTTACTTCCTCGGCGTTTGGAGCTTCAAAACGAAATTTGACAGGTATTAATTGAGTCTCTCCAGCGATACAGAGTAATATCAGCAACTTAAACATTTACTTCCTCTCTTTCACCCCTATCCCAGGCAGATCTGGTATCTGCCATTTTCCATCAATAAGAATACCGCCCTCAAACGGATCTTCTGCTAAAAGAAGATTCCCATCAAGATCTACATAGTCTACAAGAGGAGCAATATGGAGGGCTGCTGTAATGCCAACACTTGTTTCTACCATACATCCAAGCATAACTTTCATGTTAAAGCTCCTTGCAGTGTGTATCATTTTCAGGGCTTCACGAATTCCTCCACATTTTTGAATTTTAATATTAATCCCATCCACACGGCCCACCAGCTTCGGTATGTCTGTACTAACTATTGAACTTTCATCGACAATGATGGGAATAGGCGATCTCTCATACAGAAACTTTAGTCCATCAAGGTCCCATGGTGGCAATGGCTGCTCGACAAATTCCACGTTGTGATCAGCCAGAAATTCAATCATCTGAAGAGCATATCTCCTATCCCATGCAGCATTGGCATCCACACGAATTGGTTTATCTGTTACTTCACGAACAGCTTTTATGATATCTCTATCATAATCTGTCCCAAGTTTTATTTTGTAAACTTGAAATTCAGGGTTTTGCAGAATTTGCTTTTTTATATTTTCCGGCGTGTCAATGCTGATTGTGTAAGATGTAACTATAGGTTTTTTGGGAATACCCAGTAATTTATAAAGAGGAAGACCCAAAACCTTTCCTATATGGTCGTGAAGAGCAATGTCAATTGCTGCTTTTGCAGCCCTAGTCTTACCACTGATTTTTTCCAACCTATCATGAATTTCCTCCAAAGAGAAAGGATCCTGGAAAAGATCAGGGGATACCCTTTCAAGGAAAAATTCAATAGCGCCAGTAGTATCACCATAATAAGGTGTAGGAACAGCCTCGCCCACCCCTTCACCGATATTTACTATATATACATCCTTTTCAATCGTGGTTCCTCGGGAGATAGTAAAAGGAGTTTTTAGAATAAGATGGTATCTTTTAAAATTATATTTTAAAGATCCCATACAATGATTATAAACTTACCTCTAAGAAATTCAAACTACTCTCCCCGGTATCTCATTAGCATTTTTCTAAAATATTTGTTTTCAGGATCAAGCTTCACCGCCTTTTCTTCCAGTTCAATAGCTCTTCTTTTGTTTCCAAGCTTGTAATAGATGAGTGCCCCAGTATCCAGAATATTGGCGTCATTCGGCCTTAAGGCCATTGCTCTGTCAATAAGCTCCTTGGCCTCTGTGAGTCTGATACCTCGAAGTCCCATGAACCAGGCGATATTGTTGAGAAGATCCGGATCATTGGGCTTTTCCTTTAATGCTTCATCCATAATTGTAATTGCCCTTGAATACTCAAGCTCTGCAAGTTTGTTTTTTCCTTCTCTTTTAAACCTATCCCCAATTCTTCCATGAGCGTCGATTAAAAATGTCCTTTTCCATAGCTTGTAAATCCTCTTTAATTCTTTAATTGGATCCGGACTGTCATCTACCCTTATATCTATGTATCGATCGTTGTAGCCCGAATATCCTCCTCCTTCTCTTACCACAACCAAAGCAGCAGATTGTTTACCCCTTCTATCACCTCCTGCTTTTTCTCCCGCTTCCAGTGCTGCAATAAGTCTGTCCCCCAATTCACCCTCTGTTTCAAGAAAAGCTTTCTCCATTGCTTTCACAACCTGTTCTCCAGCAAGTATATTGCCCTGAATCGAATAACCTGCACCTGTTATATGACCAGCCCATTTTAGACAACTCTTCCCTGTAAACGCAGCACTTTCTCCATGAGCATTGACAATACCTACCTGTCTTTGTTCCCTTAATGTATCATCGTTAAGGAGAATACTAAGAACTTGCGCAGGAGCATACCCTTCTTTCAATAATTCAAGTCCCCGAGGTCCAAATCTTGTATTTCCCCAGGCCTGTGTGGCAACAGCCCCAACATCTGCCTTTGCATAAGGAACAACAGCACCTACTCCAAGGAATCTAGAGGCTACCGCTACACCTATTTCCCCTGTGACTGTATCCACTGCGACAATAGAAAATGTCCCTGATGGAGGATTTGAAATAAGTATACTTATGAATACAAACAAATTTAGCATCCTTCCACCTCCTGAAGAAATGTTAAAACTTGACCTGTAGATTATCAACTTTTATTATAAATAGCTTATGGTTGAAAAAATAAGGAAATTGGTAAATTTAATAAAAAAAGAAAATGGAAGAATTGCCCTTGTCACACATATGAGCCCAGATGGAGATGCAGTGGGTAGTTTGGCAGGGTTCTATCTTTTTCTAAAAAAAGTGGGCAAAGATGTGGATGCAGTTCTAAAGGATGATGTTCCTTATTTTCTGGATTTCGTACCTGGAATTAAGGAAATAAAAAAGGATTTTGATGGTAAATATGATCTTATATTCCTTTTAGATGCAAGTGGATTTGAAAGAACAGGCTTTGAATTACCTCCTGCTCCTTTGATAACCAGGATAGATCACCATATTTCGGGTAAAGCTTACTCTGAATACGATCTTATAATCCCGGAGGCTCCCAGTGTAGGAAGCCTTATTTTGAAAATCATTAGAGAGTATGACGAGAAACTTCTGGATCAGGACATCAAAATTGCTCTGTATACAGCACTTCTGACTGATACTGCATCCTTTAGACATGCCAACTCCTTCAGATGGGCATTTGAAGATGCCCATTATCTTGTCAGCAATGGCCTTGATGTAACACATATTGCCAGTATGGTCTTTGAAAGAAAACACCTAAAAACTTATAAATTACTGGAAAGGGCTCTTTCTACTTTAACTCTGGACGGGAATATTGGTTACATCGTTATAAGAAAAAGCTTTTTTGAAGAAGTGGGGGCTAATCCCGAGGAAATTCAGGGTTTTGTTAGTTACCCCCTCTCCATCATCGATGCTGATGTAGGAGTAAGATTCTCTGAACACCCGGAAAATTTCTGGAGAATCAGTCTTAGGGGAAAAGGGAAGGTTAACCTTGCTCTTGTGGCTGAAGAACTTGGTGGTGGGGGACATTTCAATGCGGCTGGATGCCGCCTTATGGGTAGAGAACATGAAGTGGTACAGAAAGTACTTGATACTATAAGAAAATATATGAAGAAGTCACCTTGATTTTCCCTGTCTCTTAGAATAAAATTTTTCAATAAAAAAGGCAGCATAAAATGGGAAAATTAATTTTTGAAAAATCAAAGTCTGGAAGAATTGGATATACTCTACCAGCGCTATCTCAAAGGGAAAAAGTTACACTGAATATTCCTGAAAAACTTCTTAGATCAAAAGAACCCGAGCTTCCGGAAGTTTCGGAAGTGGATGTAATAAGACATTTTATTCACCTATCTACACTCAATTATCATATAGATAAAGGATTTTACCCCTTGGGTTCCTGTACAATGAAATACAACCCAAAGGTCAATGACTATGCGGCTTCTTTGCCGGGATTTACTGATATCCACCCCCTTCAGCCCGAAAAAACTGTACAAGGGGCTCTGAGATTGATGAAGGAACTGGAGGAATACCTTGCCGAAATCAGTGGTATGGACGCAGTATCTCTGCAACCGGCAGCTGGAGCACATGGTGAATTTACAGGGATTAAAATTATAAGGAAATACCATGAAACTCAGGGGAATCCTCGAAAATACGTGTTGATTCCAGATTCCGCTCACGGCACCAATCCCGCATCTGTAACGTTATCCGGCTACATTGCAAAGACTATAAAATCCAATGAAAAAGGGCTTATAAATCTGGAGGAGTTGGAAGCAAATCTTAATGAAGAAGTAGCTGCTTTTATGATAACAAATCCCAATACACTTGGCCTCTTTGAAGTGGAGATTATGAAAATTGCAGATATGGTTCACAGTGTCGGCGCATTGATGTATCTTGATGGTGCCAATATGAATGCTTTTATTGGACAGATAAGACCTGGAGATACAGGCTTCGATGTAATGCATTTTAATCTACATAAAACGTTTTCTACTCCTCACGGAGGAGGAGGACCGGGAAGTGGACCTGTAGGCGTTAAAAAATTTCTTGAGCCATACCTTCCTATTCCAAGAATTATAGAAAAAAATGGGAAGCTTGCATTATCTTATGATTTTCCTCACAGTATAGGCAAAATACACTCGTTTTACGGAAACTTTTTGGTGATGATTAAAGCTTACACCTATATCAGGATGCTTGGTAAAGAACATATCAGAAGGGTAAGTGAAGATGCTGTGATAAATGCTAATTATTTAAGAGTAAAATTACAGGAGCATTACGATTTACCTTACAAATCCATTTGCATGCATGAATTTGTACTTTCAGGAAAATTCTTGAAAAAATACGGTGTAAGAACACTGGATGTTGCAAAAAGATTGCTGGATTACGGCTTTCATGCTCCAACCATCTATTTTCCCTTAATTGTTCCGGAAGCACTGATGATAGAACCTACAGAAACCGAATCCAAGGAAACCCTGGATGCTTTTGTTGAAGCAATGACCAAAATTAAAGAAGAAGCTATCAACAACCCTGATATTCTACACGGAGCCCCTCATAATACACCTGTTAGGAGACTTAACGAAGCTCTTGCAGCAAAACAGCTTAAGGTAAAATGGAGTAAGTAAGAGTAGCCGTTTATTTTCTTCTACCCACAGGATAAAGATAAAGAGGTTCTTCCTGAATTTTAAGGGTATTTTTGACCTTTTGATCATCAAAGGCTCCCACTGCAACTGTTCCTAATCCGAGGGCAGTTGCTTCTAAATATATATTTTGGCCGATATGTCCTGCCTCCATGTGAACATACCTGATACCTCTTTTTCCATATCTTCTAGTAGTTCTTTCATATTCAGCAGCTATTACTATGGTCAAAGGTGCCTCAAGCAGCATCTCCTGCCATAGGGATGCTTTGTAGATCTCCTCCCTTAAGTCACCCTTGATTGTGAGCTCTAAACTATGTTTATGGGGCAAATAATGGTACACTCCAGTCTCAAGCCCCTCGACTGCTCCAACAATTATGTAAATTTCCATTGGATAAGTAGCTCCTGCTGAAGGGGCAGCCCTTTTGCCATCGGGGCTTGTAATCCCCTGCGCTGCCCAGAGAAGTTGTGAAACCTCCTTAATTGTGAGAGGAGAATCAGCGTATTCCCTTATGGATCTTCGCTCATTGATAACCTCTTCAAGCCTTCTTTTCCCCCCTCTATCTGGTTCAGGCAGTTTAATCATCTTTAGACTCCCTTGATTTATTATTATGAAGATCAGCAATACTCTCCACATTAGGAAATTTTAAGTTGCGCTGGATTTAATGTCAAGTCTGAAGTTGGGCAATAGAAAGTAATTTTCAATAAAAAAATACAGATAAAAAAATACAGATTAGATACTCTTCCATTATCCTCTATCCTAGCACTCCTCGGTCAGAGGGGCAAAGAATTTCTTTATTCTTCCTGTTCCTATAAATCTATACTTCTACCCAGCTCAATCTTTTACCACAATACGCTTCTTCCTAAAATGGAGTTTTCTCACAGAGTCTTTATCCAGTCCAGTGGCATTTTGGAGAGCTTTCAGAATTCCGCCTTTACCAAAATCGAAAACAAAAGAAATCTTGTTACCTTTTATTGTAGCATTTTCCAGATTGGTCTGGATACCTTTTATATCCGGTATGCGGAAAATATCAAACTCCACAATTGATTTTGAATATTTAGTCCAATCTGGTTTACTGAATACTTCTTCTATTTTTTTGAAAACAAGTCCTCCAGGGCTATTTTTATTCAACACCTGAAGAATTTTATCTCTATTTAATTTTTCTATCGTCTCAAAATAAAGTAGCTCCTCATCACTTTCGAAACCAAGAGGGAGTGGATTAGGCAGGGAAATATGGGGCCTCGGGACAAACCCTTCACTGTATCTGAGACGTAGTCCACTTTTGCGCAAAATGTGAATTATTATTCTTGCAATATCTCGCTGAGACAAAAATCTAAATTTCTCCCCAAAAGCGTATGTTAAAAGATACCGATAATAATCTGCGGGCTTTTTTTCTTCAAGTTCTATCTGATATTCTTTATCTTTTCTAATTCCTTTTCGGCATAATTCATATCCTTCTCTAAACCAGACACCACATCCAGTGCATTTTTCTTTCATACAGTCTGGCGTCATCACCATTTTTAGAGATTTTTTATATTCCTTCAAGAGAAAGGGTTTGAAAATCTCAGTATTAATCACTTCCCAAGGTAAAGATTCCTCAAGGCTCCTCTTTCTCGTGTATTTATAGGGGTCTATACCTGAGGCATAAAATGCCTTTTCATATTTTGAAAAATCGAAGAATTCTTTTCTAGAATCAAATATTGCTCCATTTCTATATGCGATTTCAAGTACCTGTGCAAGTTTCTCATCCCCTCTCCCAAAGATCCCTTCAAGAAAACTCATGTAAGGGTTATGATAAGTGATTTGCATCCGTTTTGATTTCCTGAATGCGTCCTTAATCTGCCTGATTTTTTCCAAGGACCTCTCGGGTGGTTCCTGATCAACCCACTGGAAAGGTGTATGGGGTCTTGGAACAAATGGAGAAATGGCAGCTTTAAACCTTAATCTACGGAATTTTTTTTCAATGTCCTTCAGAAAATCAATGAGAGCATGAATATCTTCTTCCTCTTCTTCCGGAACTCCGATCATGAAATAGAGCTTAACATGTGGATATTTATACCTTTCTGCAAGCTCAATTGATCTGTATATAAGTTCAAGTGGGACATTCTTGTTTATGACTTTTCTGAGTTTCTCAGTAACAACTTCAGGTGCCAGTGTAATACTGAACCTCCTCAAATGCCTCAATTCTTTCAGCATATTCTCTTCTATGGCATCAATTGGGAGGGAAGGAAGAGATACAAAGGTATCTTGCAATTCTTTCCTTATCCACTTTATTGTTTCTATAAGATATGGGTAATCAGAGGAAGTAAAAGCCAGAAAGCCTATATCTTCATAACCGGTTAATTGTATCCCTTTTTTTGCAAGTTCTATAATCTCTTCCGGCATCCTGAGTCTGGTAGGCCTGTAAGTAAACCCACCCTGGCAGAATCGACAACCCCTTGTGCATCCTCTCATTATCTCTATTACATATCTATTGTGTACTATATCAATGGATGGAACTATTTGGGCAACAGGGAAATACTCTTGCTTAAAAGGAGCTATCCTTTTTAGAGTAGTGTTCCCAAGTTCAGGAACAAAAACGCCCTTTATACCAGTAAGCTCCTTATAAAGTTCATGCCTTTTTATTTCTCTATTTTTATAAGCCTGTAAAGGTGGGATGAGCTCCTTCACCACTTCTTCTCCATCACCGACTACAAAGAAATCAACAAAAGGAGCCAGCGGTAAGGGGTTCAAGGAAGCAGGACCTCCCACTATAACGAGAGGATGACTCTCATTCCTATCCTCCCTTCTCAGTGGAATTCCCGATAGCTCTAAACCCATCAAAATATTAGTGTAATTGAGCTCAGTGTGGAGAGAAAAACCTATTACATCCATCTGATTTAA
>QNDO01000004.1 GCA_003644895.1 Candidatus Hydrothermota bacterium
ATTCACCAGACTTATATACCCTACCACCTTCCCCTCTGTGTTCACAACAGGAGCATCTTTCACCCCAAGCTGAAGCATCTTTGTGACCGCCTTCCGAATATCTTCTTCTTCATTAAATGCTACAACATGCCTTTTCATAATATCCTGTGCAGTTTGCGAAAAAAGAACATCTATTATTTCAAGGGATGAAGCCCCCGGAAGGGGGAAAAATTCCGTACTTTCTCTTAGAAGATGTTTTAATAAATCGTAAAGCATAAGGACACCCTTTAGTTTTCCTTCATGGTCAACAACATACAGGCAGCGCCTATATTGGTACTTAACTGCAAATTGTGCTACATCAATAAGTGGGTCGTCTATTCTAACAACCGGTGAATCCTTTTCTATAGGGGTCATTATTTCCTTAATCTTCTTCATGTTCTCCCCCCTTAAGCTCTCCGGCCCGTGATATGGCAATCTTGGAGAAAACCGGGCCGAGAATTTCGTGAAGGGTTGTGGTTCCAATTACTACATTGAGGAGGACATTGCCGAAGCTTTGAAATTCAGGGAGCTTGGATATGAGAAAGGCGAGTCCCACTACAATTCCTCCCTGGGGTACGAGACCAAAGCCTATATTTTTATAAACCTGAGGAGGAGCTTTAGACAACTTGGCTCCAAAATAGGCTCCTCCAATTTTACCTGCAAATCTGAAAAGTACAAATATAATGACCAGTGGAAATGCCTTTAGTAAAACTACTGGTTGGATATGCGCTCCACTAATCACAAAGAAAAGGGTAAAGATAAGCTCTTCATAATATTTTTCCAGTATCTCAAACAGCCGGTGAGCGTGTCTTGAAAAATTAACAACCACTGCACCAGCTGTCATTGTGGTAAGAAGGGGATCGAAGTTAAGCTTGCTTGAAGCCCCGTACACTAAAAGTAAAATTCCTGTGGTTACTGAAAGCACGGCTCCTTCCCTGAAAATATAATCCATGGCCTTCCAGATTATGATACCCGCAATAATTCCAAGAAATATTGAGCCGAATATATCCTTAAGGGGTGTTAGAATAAGGTTTAGAGGGGAGAGATGGGCGCCTTTGGTCAGGACAGCGGCAACGCTCACTGCAAAACTGTAATTAACAATACCAAGAGCATCGTCAGAGGCTGCAACTGCCAGGAGAGAAGTTGTAAGAGGCCCCCTTGCCCTGTATTCATGTACTACAGCCAGAGTTGCTGCAGGATCCGTAGGTGATGCCATTGCTCCAAACAGTAAGGCTGCCGGGAGAAAATAAAGAAGGTATGAATGATGCCCTCCATTTTTGAGAAATATGGGAAGGAGAATAGCAAAGGCCGCTATTACGAGTAAAAATGCCGTCTCTGCCTCGAATATAGTGGTGGTGAGAATAGTTCTACCAAAGCGCTTGAGTCGGACCATTGATAAAGAGCCACCCACGGTAAATGTTATCAGGGCCAGAGCAAAATTGGTTAGGGGATCCGTACCCTGAATGAGTTTGAGAGGCACAATCCCTGTAACATAGGGGCTGAACAGGATCCCAACCAGTATATATCCTGTAACCCTGGGAAGCTTGAGTTTATTTGCAAAGAGACCACCGACAAATCCTCCTACAATGGCCAGGCCTATGTAAAAAATCGGTGTGAGCATTTACTCTCTCCTCCTAAAAATATTAATATAGAGATTCTCACCATCTACTCCAATTCCCATGGCTCTACCTTCAAACTCAGGTGATTCTTCCGGAGTATACCAGATATTATTATTTCTCCATTTCCCCGTATTTTCAATTTTCTCCAGCTGTCCCAAAACCAAAAGTACTAATAATATATAGCTCATTTTATTTCCACGGGTTTTAATTTAGGTGTTTCACCTTTTATATAACTGGAAAGGATATCTTCCTGAACGCCTGTTTCGGGATAAAGAACATCTATCACTTTTGGAGCTGGCTCTTTTTCTGCTCCTCCAAATTCCCATTCACCTCCGCTGATGGTGACCCTTCTCATTTTTTCTTCTCCATATCCATCGTATGATGTCACTACAAGATACAATTTTGCCTCTTTAAACTTAATCAAGGATTTCTCGATACCCATAAGTAATTCACGATTTTTCTTATCAAAATATACCTCCGGAATGGTCAACCTGTTGAAACTTGCATCGTATACCCCCAGCGCATCATTCCAACCACTTGTAAAAATGCATAAATCCCAAGGAGATTCAAATGATACTCCGAGGGTTTTAAGGGGTGTTTTATTATTTCCTCCTTCTTTGTAGTCAATGTAAAGCTGTATAAACTTGTGGGAGAATTCCAAGGGAGCCTGCCAGGGGTTATCAAATACAGGAAACTTAATCCCAAAATAATATTTGTCAGCTGTTTCATAGATTCTGACTGATAGAATATCGAATAGCCCCTTTTTGAACACAGTATTTCCGGGATAGGTATAAGTTCCAGGTCCGTAGTCATCCCCTGCAGGATCTTTTATTTCTTTAATTAGTTTCGCATTTAGTACCGGGTTTGACCTTGCCATGATTCCACCCTCAGGAGAAACATAGGAAATTGCGCCGGTGAGTATTGAACTGTCGAGGTAGGCAGGGTAGGGTTTACCAAGGATTTCGTAAACGTTTTTAAGAGTCCTTCTGAACATCACATCAGTCCACTTATCACCTCCGGGAGCATTCTGATCATTTCCAAAAAACCAGAACCAATCGCTACCTTCAGCTGATGCAAGCTCATGAAAAGCCTTTTCCAGAACTTCGGCAGAATATTTACCGGAGAGTTTTGCTTTCTCGTAATCTTTTCTGACCTTTCCAAGGTAGTCCCAGGCCATATTTTCTTCGGGTTCTCCAATCCATGTCGAAAAATCAGCATTTATCCAGGATCCGGCGAAAAGATGTGTTATGATTCTTTTGGGTGGATATTTTTCAAGGAATTCTGAAACCTTAACAGTTTTAATCCATTTTGCCTGACTTAGTTGTGAATAAAAGGAGTGGAAAAATTCCTTGGCATCGTGTTTATACCATTCCCAGGCATTTTCACCATCCAGTATTACGGTTACAAGGTGAGGCTCATTTGAATTGGCAAACTTTTTATGGATTTCATAAAGCCGCAGTATAAAATCGTTGGCTGCCTGAACCCCCGTAAGGGATTTATATCTGAAACCTATTCTATCTGAAAGATCTGTGTCTCTGAAGACCATATATAAGGTGTCTTCGCCTGCTATAACCTTATAAGGCCTGTAGAGATCATCTTCTTGAAGGAGTCCCTGGTTCAAAGATCTTGAGAGAACACCGGCATCCGATGCCATCCATCTAAACCCGGCCTTTCTCACTATAGGAACTATTGCCTGAGCTACAGACCCTTCTGCTGGCCACATCCCCACAGGTTTTCTCCCAAATATTTTTTCGTATTTTTCTACAGCTTTCTTCACATGCCATTCCGCATCTTCAGGATAGCTAAACTTAGGGGGTAGAGGAGTAAGGGGCATTGCCTCTTTTGCAAGATCTGTATTGTAAATCAAAGGTAGAATAGGATGAAAATAGGGCGTGGTGATTACCTCTATCTGTCCTCTTTCCTGGAGTTTTCTATGCTCAGGAATGATCGCTTTCAAGATTTTAAATTGGATATCTATTATTTCTCTTTTATCTTTTTCGCTAAAGTTTCTGCCTTTATCAATGAATTTTTTAACACTGACAGTCTCCCCTGTGGGAAGTTTTACATCTCCCTCTTGAAAATCCGGATCAAACCATGCAAGATTGAACCAAACCTGGAGGTCCCTCCAATCCTGGGTTGTGAACTTTTTAATGGAAGCATCAAAATCTATGGAACCGGAGGTTGTGAATGCCCTTTTTAGCCTCAATTCTTTGTATCTTGGCCAGATATCGATCATATTGTCCCAGTTGGCGCTGAAGAAGTTTTCCAGGAGATACTTTTTATCTTCATATGTCAAACTATCTGCATTTTTGAGAGTCATTCTCACACAAACGTCAGGTGATTTCCCCTCTTCATAAAGTTTTATCTCATCTTCAAGCTGCATAAGAAGTACAGGAGTAAGGTTAACTGTGAAATGTATATCAGGATACTTCTCAAGAATTGAGACCATATCATAATAGTCTTTAATTCCGTGAAGTCTCACCCATGGTGCAAAGGATTCACCGGTTTTCAAGTCTTTGTAATATCGAGGCTGGTGCTGATGCCAGACTATTGCTAAATAAAGTGGAGTCCCGAGAGGTTTTAACTGATTTATTACAGGTTCGTCGGGTAATTTTTGTTGTTTTGGCGATTCGAGTATTATTTCCCCTTCTTCTGTTAATTTGAACACTGAATTAAATCCACCAAAACCGTCATCTACCTTGGCAGGGTTTGTAGGATCCTCTTTCCAGGTTGTTCCTTCGATGACGAATTTGTATTGATATGTTCCCGGATGGAGTTTAATCTTAACTGAAAAAATTCCGTTTTCATCCTTCTGCATTTGTAGAGCATCCGGGGCCCAATTGTTAAATGTTCCAGCCAGAAAAACCCTGTTGGCATCAGGTGCATAAAACCTGAATAAAACTCCTTCGGGAGTATATTCTGGACCCTTCCATGAAGTTTTTATTGCTTTTGACGATGGAGTTTTTAACTTACCCACTGTTATTATTTTACCATCTTCAGTTAATTCAAATACTGAATTAAACCCACCGAAACCATCAGGGACTTTTCTTGGGTTGTCTGGATCCTCAACCCATGTTCCATCTACGATGAATTTATACTCATATTCTCCAGGTTTCAATTCTATCTCCGCAAACCAGCTCCCATCCCGTTTTTCCATTTCAATTCCCTGGGGATTCCAATTTAAGAAGGTTCCTGTGACCACTACCTTATTTGCTTCCGGAGCCTCCATGATAAAGATTACTTTGCCCTTCTCGTATTTCACCTCAGCATTTGATATATTCGCAAGTAAAAAGAAAAGTAAGATTTTGACATACCGCATGACTTCCTCCTTGATTTAATAATTATTTTAAATCTAAAAATGAATATATACAATCGAGATACATTTATTGGTGAAAAAATTTACAGTAATTTGCATGAATTTGCATTTTGGTTAAAAATTAAATTTAAGCATAAATACAAGAGAAGGTTTTTGGATATGAGTGAAAAAACAGTTAAGGTTGTTAGTTTAGAAAAGGATAAATCATTACCTATACTGAGAGAACACACAGAAGTACTCCACGCAGGCCATGTTTATCTTGAACCTGGCTCGGATTGCGGTTTACACTCCACTTCCGATTTTGAAGAAATCCTTATAATCCTTGATGGAGAGGGGGTTATTGAAGCAGGGGGGGGGTAGCAGAATTGAAAAAAACAATGTAGTATATGTTCCACAACTATGATTTAGTTCATGTCATGTTTTTATAAAAAAGAGGGGAGATTTTAAAGCGGGAAGGTATTGAGATACTACGATAATTCTGTAGAAAAACCGGATATTTGGATGAAAAGATTGGAAATAAGAATAAAAGGTATAGTACAGGGTGTAGGCTTCAGGCCTTTTATTTATACCCTTGCCAACAGATATTCATTGAAAGGGTTTGTACTTAATGATAATGAAGGTGTTAAGATTGAGATTGAAGGAGAAGACTTCCTGATTGAGAAATTCCTCAAAAATTTGCAGGATGAAGCTCCTCCACTTTCCAAAATTGAGAAGATAATCATTCAGGAGCTCCCACTGGTAAATTATACAGACTTTACCATCAAACCAAGTGCAGGAAAAACAGAAAAATTCGTTCTCATCTCTCCCGATATAGCTACCTGTGAAGAATGCCTTAAAGAGTTGTTTGATCCTCAGGATCGCCGTTATAGGTATCCTTTTATTAACTGTACTAATTGTGGTCCTAGATTTACTATCATTATGGATATCCCGTATGATAGAGAAAGGACAACTATGAAAGATTTCACTATGTGTGAACGGTGTAGGGCGGAATATGAAGATCCTTCTTCACGAAGATTTCATGCACAGCCCAATTGCTGCCCCCAGTGTGGTCCTCACTTGGAAATCATGGATCACACAGGAAATATCATTAAAGCAGACGATCCTATACAAAAGATATGTGAGTTTTTACATGAGGGTAAAATTGTTGCTATAAAAGGTCTTGGTGGGTTTCATCTTGCATGTGATGCTCAGAACCATCAGGCTGTATCCACCCTTCGTAAAAGGAAAGGGAGGGAGGAAAAGCCTTTTGCTGTGATGGCGAAAGATATCGATACAGTAAAATCTTTTTGCAGATTGAATGAAGTGGAAGAAAAACTTCTTCTTTCAGAAAAAAGGCCTATTGTTCTTCTCAGAAAGAAAGATCCAGATCCACTTGCTCCTGGAGTAGCCCCAAATCAACGATATCATGGAGTGATGCTTCCTTACACACCACTTCATCATCTCATACTGCAGGAATCCGGACTTATTTTGGTAATGACATCCGGAAATTTGTGTGAAGAGCCCATATGTTTCAAGAACGAGGAAGCATTAAGTAGGCTTGGGGGAATAGCCGATTATTTTTTAATGCATAATAGAGATATTTATATGAGATGTGACGATTCTGTCTCTAGGTGTTTTAATGGAAAAGAAATGATACTTAGGAGATCTAGAGGTTATGTTCCTGATCCAATAAAGCTTCCTTTTAAATCCGACGTTCACATACTTGCATGCGGAGCTGAGTTAAAAAATACTTTTTGTGTTATTCGTGAAGATTATGCATTTTTGAGCCATCACATAGGAGACCTCGAAAATCTTGAAACATTGGTCGCCTTTAAAAAGGGTATAGAACATTTTAAGAAATTATTCAGTATAGACCCGGTAGTGGTAGCCCATGACATGCACCCTGAGTATCTTTCCACAAAATATGCAAGGGAATTACCTATAAAACAAGTCCCTGTACAACATCATCATGCGCATATTGTTTCCTGCATGGTAGATAATGGTATAACTGGAAAAGTTATTGGAGTAGCTTTTGATGGTTTAGGTTATGGCAGTGATGGAAAGCTATGGGGAGGGGAATTTCTCGTTGCCGATTTTGCTAATTTTAAAAGAGTTGCCCATTTTAAGTATATCCCTATGCCTGGAGGAGTGAAGGCAATTGTGGAACCTTGGAGGATGGCTTTTTCGTACCTTTATGATATCTATGGAGATCAAATATTTGATTTGGGTATTGATTTTGTGAGAGAAATAGACAGAGGATTATGCAATGCCCTTTTGGCCCTTATAAAGAAAGGAATAAATTCTCCCCTTACTTCAAGCGCTGGAAGATTATTTGATGGAGTCTCTGCTCTTCTTGGTATACGGAGGAATATAAGTTATGAAGGCCAGGCAGCCATTGAGCTGGAGATGCTTGCGGAGGAAGGATATACGGGAAGATACAATTACGAGCTGGAAAATCAAAATTCAAAGATAATTATAAACCCGGCAAAGATTTTTCAAGGTATTATCAATGATTTAAATCAAAAAGTAAAAACTTCTGTAATCTCAGCAAAGTTTCATAATACTATTGCCGAAATAATATGCGAGGTTGTTTTGAAAATTGCAAGTGAATATGGTTTGAAGAGAGTGGTTTTGAGTGGAGGTGTGTTTCAGAATATGGTGCTTTTGAAAACTGCGGTTGACAAATTACATGAAATGAACTTTGAAGTTTATACCCATAACAGAGTTCCACCAAATGATGGAGGTATATCCCTGGGACAGGCAGTAATAGCAGCTCAACTTATGAAAACAGGAAATGAGTTATAATGTATAAGTTGAGTAAAGCAGCGAAACACTTTAATCTAAATATACGAGGAGACTATGTGTCTAGGAATTCCAGTTAAGATAGTTGAGAAAAAGGGTTCAGTTGGGATTGGGGAGATTGGTGGTGTTAAGAGAGAAGTGGATTTAAGGCTTGTAAACAATGTAAAGGTTGGTGATTATGTGATTCTCCATGCGGGCTTTGCAATTCAGGTGCTTGATGAAAAGGAAGCTGAGGAAATGCTTTCTTTGCTGAGGGAAGTATTTGAAAGATTATGAAATATATAGACGAATACAGAGACAGTAAACTGTGTGAAAAACTTGCTTCGCAAATAGCTAAAATCGCAAAGGGGAAGTATATAACATTAATGGAAGTTTGTGGAACTCATACCATGTCTATTGCCCGGTACGGCATTAAGAACCTGCTACCACCAAACATTCAATTACTATCCGGACCTGGCTGCCCTGTGTGTGTTACAGCCGATGCTGATATTGACAAAGCAATAGCTTATGCAGAAAAAGAAAATATTATCCTCACTACCTTTGGGGATATGATGAAAGTACCCGGAACTTTTTCGTCTCTTTCTACTGAAAAATCGAAAGGACGGGAAATAAAAGTGGTATATTCCGCAGCGGATGCACTCCAACTTGCAATATCAAATCCTGAAAAGATTGTAGTATTCCTCGGTGTGGGCTTTGAGACCACCATACCCACCGTTGCGGTATCAATTCTTGATGCAAAAATGAATGGTATAAAAAATTACTATGTTTTAAGTATGCATAAACTTATACCCCCGGCGCTTAGGGCTCTGCTGGATGATAAAGAGGTGTGTGTTGATGGCTTCATTCTTCCAGGTCATGTATCTACCATTATTGGCGTTGAAGCTTATAAGGTTATTCCGGAAGAATATGGGGTAGCATGTGCTATAACTGGTTTTGAGCCCGTAGATATTCTTCAGGGTATCCTTTTGCTAGTTAAGCAGATAGTATATGGGAAACCTAGGGTTGAGAACCAGTATAGAAGAGTGGTGAAAGAGCATGGCAACCCAAAGGCCCAGAGATTAATAGAAGAAGTTTTTGAGCCGACTGATTGTGAATGGAGGGGATTGGGAGTGATACCCAGGAGTGGTTTGAAAATAAAGGATAAGTATAGTGACTTTGATATTGAAAAAAAGATTAAGATTAAAATCCAAAAAAGGAAAAAAAATACCAGATGTATATGTGGTGAGATCCTGAGAGGGGTGAAAACTCCTCTGGATTGCACACTATTTGGGAAAAGATGCACTCCAGAAAATCCTGTGGGCCCCTGCATGGTGTCATCAGAAGGTACATGCGCAGCTTATTATAAATATGGTTTTAATTCCCGGGCTATGCAGGAGGAAAAATTATGAGGAATTCTCCTCAAAATAGTAAAATTACTATGGCTCATGGAAGTGGTGGAAAATTGATGCACGACTTAATTAAAAAACTCTTCCTCCAGAAATTTGATAATCCCATTCTATCATCCCTTTCTGATTCTGCAATTATTAACTTAAATGGAAATCCAATAGCTTTTACTACAGATAGTTATGTGGTTAACCCCATTTTTTTCCCCGGAGGAGATATTGGAAAACTGGCTGTGTGCGGTACGATAAATGACCTTGCGGTAGTAGGGGCGAATCCTTTATATCTTTCCTGTTCAGTGGTGATAGAAGAAGGCTTTGAATATGAACTCTTGGAGAAAATCATAGATTCTATGAAAGTAACAGCTGAGAAAGCCGGAGTTGAGATTGTTACGGGGGATACCAAGGTGGTTGAACGGGGGAAAGGTGATAAAATATTTATTAATACCTCAGGAATTGGTATTATAGAAAAAGAGGATC
This sequence comes from Candidatus Hydrothermota bacterium, assembly GCA_003644895.1. Lineage (GTDB taxonomy): Bacteria > Hydrothermota > Hydrothermia > UBA1063 > UBA1063 > B29-G16. Next base: position 9,594 of record QNDO01000004.1, read on the forward strand.
TGTCTGTTGAGAATATCAAGGTTGGAGACCGGATAATTCTGAATGGTTCCATAGGAGAACACGGGATTGCAATTCTCTCAGAGAGAGCTGAGCTCGGTCTTGATGTGAATATAGAGAGTGACTGTGCACCTTTGAATGATTTGATTCAAAGTGTTATTAAAATTTCTAATAAAGTTAAATTTATGAGAGACCCTACAAGAGGCGGTCTTGCGACAGTTCTGAATGAAATCGTCGAAAATAGAAATTTCGGAATTATACTTGAGGAAGAAAAGATACTTGTGAAAGAAGAAGTGAAGGCCGTTTGTGAAATTCTGGGATTTGACCCGTTATACATAGCAAATGAGGGAAAAGTTGTTATAATAGCAGGGGCTGAAGATGCTGAGAAAATAGTGGAGGTTATGCGCAGGCATCCACTGGGGAAAGACACTCATATAATAGGAGAAATTGTTGATGAACCTAAGGGATTGGTTTGTATGAAAACCCGTTCAGGTGGTACAAGAATTGTAGATATGCTGGTCGGTGAACAGCTCCCGAGGATATGCTGAAATGCATGAGCTTACAATAGCCGAAAATATAAAGAAGACCATAGAAGAAGTTTTGAAGGATAAAAAAGCAGTAGTTACCAGAATTAATTTAAGGGTTGGAAAGTTAAGAGCAGTAGTACCTGAAGCATTAATTTTTTGTTTTAAATTTGTTGCCGAAGGTTCATCAATGGAAAATGCCGAACTCAAAATCCAAGAAATACCTGTAAAAGGTATTTGTAAAAAATGTGACAGAGACTTCGTAATAGATGAGCCTCTTTTTATCTGTCCTTTTTGTGGTTCCAATCACGTTGAGCTTTTATCAGGTAGAGAACTTGAAATTGAATCCATAGAAATAGAGGAGGGCTAAATGGAAATTAAAATCTTAAGAAGGGTTCTGGCAGCCAATGAGGCTGTTGCAAAATCAAATAAGGAGTTATTCTCTCAGCATGGAGTCCTGGTGCTTAATTTGATGAGTTCTCCTGGCTCTGGAAAGACATGCATCATCGAACAAAGTGTAGAGGCTCTCAAAAATGATTATCGAATTGCTGTTATTATAGGTGACATAACCTCCACCATAGATGCCCAGAGATTATCCGGGCTCGGTGTACCAATAATTCAGATTAACACCGAACCCTTTGGTGGTGAGTGCCATCTGGAGGCGAGCTGGGTGAGAGAAGCTGCTCTTTCTCTCAATTTACAGGATCTCGATCTCATTTTTATAGAAAATGTGGGGAATCTTGTTTGTCCTGCAGAATTTGATACGGGAGCAGACAAAAATGTGGTGATAGTAAGCTTGCCAGAGGGTGAGGATAAGCCTCTTAAATATCCTTTGATGTTTAGAATTTCCAGTGTACTGTTGGTGAATAAGATCGACTTGGCAAGTGTTCTTGATGTAGATAAGAAAACACTGCACAGAAATGCTCTACAGGTAAACCCCAACTTACAGATATTTGATATTTCTGCAAAGACCGGCGAAGGTTTTGACGCATGGTTAAAATGGATTGAGGCAGAACTTAGGAAAAAGAGACAACAATAAATTTCAGCTACAATTACAATTTATATAATTTTGAGTAGGTTATTCAGAATTGTTGCAGTGAGAGAAATAATGTAATTTCCTGTAAGTTATCCCTTCACAACAGCTAAGGGAACCATGCGTGCCACTTTCTTGGAGATTCCTGCTCTATGTACAGTATCCACTACAATATCTACATCTTTATATGCCTCTGGTACCTCTTCTCTCACTGTTTCTGTGGAATGGGCTCTTACAATGATTCCTTTTGCTTTTAATTCATCTACCACTCTCCTACCGGCAGTAGCTCTTATAGCTGCTTTTCTTGAGAGAAGCCTACCAGCACCATGGGCAGTGGAACCAAAAGTCTCTTTCATAGCTCTTTCCGTTCCTATCAGTATGTAGGAAGCTGTTCCCATATCCCCTGGGATGAGGACAGGTTGTCCAACAGGCCTGTATACTTCTGGTACCTTAGGATGTCCTTTGGGAAAAGCCCGGGTTGCTCCCTTGCGATGAACAACAACCTGTTTTCTTGTACCATTTACATCATGTTCTTCCACTTTAGCTATGTTATGAGCAACATCATACACAAGGTGCATTCCAAGTTTTTCTGCGCTTTCACCCAGAGCCGATTCAAAGGCCTCTCTCACCCAGTGGGTTATAAATTCCCTGTTAGCCCATGCAAAATTTGCAGCAGCAACCATGGCGCCAAAATATGCCTGCCCTTCTGGCGATTTAAATGGAACAGAAGCAAGCTGTCTATCAGGCACCTGTATGCCATATTTTTGCATTGCTCTTTGAAGTGTCTTCACATAATCATCACATACCTGATGTCCAAAACCACGAGATCCTGTATGGATCATAATGGTGATAAGGCCTTCCTCTATACCCATTACTTTTGCAGCTTCTTTATCAAATACCCGCTCCACAACCTGAACCTCAAGAAAATGGTTCCCAGCCCCGAGAGAGCCTAGCTGAGGTCTACCCCTCTGAATTGCCCGAGGGCTCACTTTAGAGGGGTCAGCGCCAGGCATAGAACCATTTTCTTCTGTTCTCTCAAGGTCCTCTTTCCATCCGTAGCCCCTTTCTACTACCCATCTAGCACCTTTCACCATAACTTCTTTGAGTTCAGATTCCGTTACTCTGATTTTACCGCCTTTCCCCACACCCGCAGGAACATGTCTAAAAAGGGCATCAACAATTTTATTCAGGTATTTTTCTATATCTTTCTTTGTAAGATTTGTGCGGATAATCCTTACCCCACAGTTAATATCGTACCCAACACCACCAGGTGAAATAACCCCGGTTTCTGCATCGAAAGCAGCAACTCCACCTATAGGGAAACCATACCCCCAGTGGATATCTGGCATGGCAAGGGAATATTTTTGGATACCCGGAAGATGGGCAACGTTTGCCACCTGTTCGGGTGCCATATCTTTTTTGATTGATTCCAGTAGTTTTTCCGAGGCGTATATAATTCCTGGGACTCTCATCCCTCTTTTATAACTCCTAGGAATTCTCCATCTGAAATCATCGATTTTCTCCAGCGGTCCCTCCCACATAATTCACCTCTCTCTATATTTTTTTAGGCCCTCTCCAAGAATTCTAATTGCTTCTCTTAATTTATCTTCTTCTAATACATAGGCTATTCTTACTTCGTTTCTTCCCCTTCCTGGAGTTAGATAAAAAGCCTCTGCTGGTGCAACCATGGTGGTTTTTCCATCCAAGTTGAAATCTTTCAGCATCCACTTTGCAAAATCTTCCGCATTTTTTACCGGTAATTTAACTATGGTGTAAAAGGCTCCTTCAGGTTTTCTTGCAAAGACACCCTCTATCTTTTCCAGCTCTTCAAAAACAATATCCCGTCTTTTTTCATATTCTCTAATCATGTCCTCCATAAATTCATCCATATATTTAAAACCAGCAATGGCTCCAACCTGTTCAATTGTAGGGGGACAGAGTCTTGCCTGCCCAAATTTCAACACAGCTTCCAGTACGTGCTTATTTTTTGTGATTATAAAGCCAATTCTGGCCCCACAGGCACTGAAGCGCTTTGAAATACTATCGAGAACGATCAGCCTATCGGAAATGTCACTGTATCTTAAGACTGTTTTTGGTTCACCACCATTGAAGACAAATTCCCTGTAGACTTCATCAACCAAAAGAAACAGATTGTATTTTTTCACCAAATCTATCACCATTTCCAGTTCTTCATCAGTGTATATTGTCCCAGTTGGATTATTGGGAGAGCATAATAATATTGCTTTTGTGCGCGAATTTATCTTTTTCTCAAACTCGCTTTTGTCAGGGAGATGGAAACCGTTTTCTACATGAGTACTCACAGGGACAAGTTTAATGCCAGAGACTATTGCAAAACCATTATAGTTTGTATAAAATGGCTCGGGTAGAATAATTTCGTCACCAAAATCTGCTATTGCCATTGAAGCGAACAAGATAGCCTCCGAACCACCGGTGGTAATAAATACTTCATCAGGGGAAACGGTAACGTTAAATCTATTAAAATATCTCGCTATGGTTTCTCTCAGCTCGGGAAGACCATCTGATGGGCCATACGGTAGCACCTTTTCATCATAATTTTTGATAGCGTCGAAAATCTGTGGGGGGGTAGGGATATCAGGTTGCCCTATATTAAGATGGTAAACAGTAATTCCTCTTTTCTTTGCTTCTACAGCATAAGGATAAAGCTTTCTTATTGGAGATGCGGGCATAACAGATGCTCTTTTTGAGAGGGAAATTTTAAAATTTACATTTTTCATCCTATTTAAACCTCCTTTAATTTGTGATTTTAGGATATTTTAAATCCTGTGGATAGTCAAGTAAATAGAGCGCTGGTTCTCAAAAAGAATCTTACCGAGGGGGGTTTTGTTTCCTCAGAAATCCTGGAATAAAAAGAGGGGGGAGATCCAGAGGCTTTATAATCCTAATGCAAAACAAAAGGAAAGTATAATCTCCACCAACCAAAAAGTATATAAAAAAGCCTTCAAAAAAGAAAAACCCTCTCATAATTAACGACCTCCGGACCATCGCAGGATACTCGAGAAAATACATCATATACCTCCTGAACATGCACAATAAAACCATAGTAAAATTGTATAACTAACTTGAGAAGGCCCACAGAAAAAAGCTAACCCACAATGGAAAAATAATTTCGGCTAGAAATAATTTTGGAGAAGAAGGTGGCATGTATTTTTGCACTGACAAATACACAAATAATAACACAGTCCCCTAACTTCAAAACTTTTAAATCATTTTCCGAAAATGCACAATTTTTGTGCATCACTTTTTAAGGGATGCCCTTAAATTATGCAAAAATCTCCTATAATTCTGGCAGTGAAATTGCAGATATAAATGGTGAAAAGGAGGTTAAAAGATGAAAAAGAAAAAATTAATGCTCATAACCTTCTTGGGAATGTTCATATTAACAGCATGTGATTTGGAAGGACCTGATACTGAACCACCTGCAGCTCCTACAGGTCTAATGAGTATTACAGGAGACGAAGCTGTGTATCTCTTCTGGAACGAGAATACAGAAAGAGATCTTGCGGGCTACAGGGTGTATAGAAATTATGAGCCTTACGGCTATTTCAGATTGATAGCTGAGGTTGCTGAACCATATTATGTAGACAGGGATGTTGAAAATGGAGTGACCTATTATTATGCAGTAAGTGCTTTTGATGTTCATGGAAATGAGAGTGAACTTTCCGAGGAAGATTGTTTTGATACTCCACGTCCAGAAGGATGGGATATGAGGATTTTCGAGAAAGATTATTATCCACAATTCTCCGGATATGACCTTTCTGAGGAAAGCCCTTGTTCATATGATTCCCAAAACGCAGATTTCTACTTTGATTACAATGATGCTGACCAAGAAGGATATTTAGTGGCAGTAAATTATGCTGAAATTCAGGATATGGGATATACAGAATCACTGGATGATATAAACTGGGCTCCTTATGACGGGTGGGATCCGGATGGGATTGTTCGGGTTGTACCAGGTCATTCCTATGTAATATGGACAGGAGACAATCACTTTGCTAAGATAAGAGTTAATGTTTTAAGAGATAATTTCATCATTTTTGATTGGGCGTACCAGATCGCAGAAGGAAATCATGAGTTAAGTATAAAAATTAAAAGCGATTTAAAGGAGAGGAGGTGATATTATGTTGGTAAAACTTTTGATGCTTTTTTCAATATTTTTCGGAGGGGAAGAATTCGGTAGAGTGGGTTATGTAAAGGGTGAAGCCCAGATTTTAAGATATGGAGAGGGAGGTTTTGAGTATCTGACGGTGAATAATATAGTGGGCGAAGGTGATGAGGTAAGGACCTTTTCAAAGTCCCGATTAGAAATTGAATTCAGCGATGGTTCTGTATTAACGCTTGGAGAACGCACTGATGTGATTTTTGATAGAGTTACTGAAGATCTTGTTGCGCTTTATGTTTATACCGGAAAAGTAAGAATATACGCAAGAGACAGATATTTCACAATAGAATCAGATCTGGGCAGGACAGATTTAGATCAGTATACCAGAGTTAGAATAGATGTAAAGGATTCAAAACAATACATTAAAGTTATAAGTGGGAGAGCGTATTTTGCAGATTATAAAATCAGAGAGGGTGAACAATTAATTGCCAGGGAAAATGGAAGAATCACCATAAGACCTTATTTTGATTACGATAGTTTTGATTACTGGGCAAGAGATTTTGAAGAGAGGTTTGTTGTTGTCCACAGGGTAGAGTATATACCCGTCCCTGTTTATTACGGTGTGTATGAGCTGGAAAGATACGGGAGATGGAGATACGTCCCTCCTTACGGATGGGTATGGGTACCTAAGGTACATTTTGGCTGGAGGCCGTATCATGATGGACACTGGGTATACCGAATAGGAGTTGGCTGGGTGTGGGTTCCCTATGAACCGTGGGGATGGATACCATATCATTATGGTAGATGGGCTTTTGTGGTAAGTATAGGATGGATATGGGTCCCTGGGGACAGCTGGGCTGGTGCATGGGTTGAATGGAGCTATGGACCTGACTGGGTTGCTTGGGTACCACTGGACCCTATGGGAAGACCTATCTATGTGGTTAACGTAAATCATACAGTTATTCATGTATGGAATTGCGTGGATTACAGCGATTTTAACCGGCCTGTATACAGGTACAAACCGCCAAAGGATGGAAAATATAGAAAACCTTATAAACAGGTAAAACAGATCAAACTTGATGTTATAAAAAAGTACAAGACAAAAACCCCCATCAGACCTTCTGATATTGCTAATAAGGACGAAATCCGTATCAAAGCCCAAAAGCAGGTACAGAGGCCTTACAGATCAGCGGAAAAGGACAAAGTTATAGATGTAAAAAAGAGCGGAAAAACATCAAAGCCTACAACAAGCGTAAAAGCACAGAGATTTGAGCATAAATTTTACAAAGCAGAAGAAAAACAGGATTTGAAAAAGAGAAATTATATCAAAAAAGATAATAGCTACGATAGGGAAAAATATTACATAGACAAAAGATCTGCTGATAGACGGAGAGTTGTTTATGATAAAGAATTTGACAGGAGTGTTAAGCATGATAATAATATAAAAAGGGGTCAGAAGCTGGATAGAAAAAAATCTAAATTATACAAGGAAAAAGGAAATGATGGAGATGACAAGAAAGATAATAAAAAGAAGAAGTCGGAGAAAAAGATATATGAATATTGATAAGTTTTTCATTTTCCTGCTTCTTGTAACTCCTGTATGGGCTGGAGAGGGGGAGAAAGCGCCTCCTCCCAGTTCCAAGAAAAATTCTACTCAAATAAAGAAAGATTACTTTGTGGATAAAGATAAAGATGGATTGAATGACAAGATCAAAAAAGGCGGTGCAAAGGTAGGGGATTACATAATGGATTTCCTGAAGAAGAGTGGTAAGGGTGAAAAAAAGGTTGCAAATGGAAAAGGCAAGAAAAAAGATAATAAAAAACGCAGGCATTAGTCTGATATTGGCGTCTTTTATAGTCTCAGCATGTGGAAGGAAAATGCCCCCTCCCGGGAAGCCTGATGTGGATCCTCCAGTCATTGCTATTACTCAGCCTCACACTGGAGATACCCTCAGAGGGGAGATAAATGTAAACTTTCTCATTCAGGATAAAAGCAAGGTTAAGTGGGTTTCTTTACTTGTAGATAACAAGGAGGAACTCCGGGATTCCACAGAACCTTTCAGTCTGAGTTTTAAGACGGATTCTCTTGCAGATACATTGCATTTAATCAAAGTGAAGGCCTGTGATTTCTGGGACAATATAGGCGAATCAAAGGTTGTAGAGGTTTTTATCAGGAATAAAGAGTAAAAAACGCTACATTTAGTTATCTTTAAAAGGTATGTATTCAAATTTTTTGACTATAATTTCAACAGTATCGGGACCGGTATTTTTCTTTACGGGCCACCAGAGGTAGACTTCAGGGTATAAACCTCTGTGCTGGGGTATAAAATTTTTATCCGTGATTTTCCATTTAGAAATAATTATCTCCTGCTGGTCCTTTATAGTCTTTTGGAGTGATTCAGGTAGAACATACACAGGGATTGAAGATTTAAATTTTATTGAATCTGGATACAGGTATATGTAATGAATAGAAACCACAGGGTCTTGGATTTTGTAGTCACTAAGAGGTTTAAAAGTTATCCCCTTTCTTATATGTTTTGGTCTCCAGGAGTGAACGCTATAATTACCTCCCAGATGAAGAGGGTTACCCCATTTTGAAAATTCGATATCTATCTCATATATCCCCATATCCCAGTCGTAAAGAAATGGAGCAAAGCAGGTGTTAAGTAGATTATTTATTCTTCCTATTACTTCGATTCTGTAAATACCAAAGCTTTTCTTTCTTGAAGATTTAATACCCGCTGAATAAAATCGTGTACCTTGTGTGCTTCTTTCCCTGATAGCTAGAAGATGCAGGTATCCACTGCTATCAACATAAGCCATACGCTTGTCAAAAAAGTTATTACTCAGGGAATCATAGTTTGAAAATATATGCCACCATTCTCCACTGAAGAATAGAGAATCTTTAAAAGGTGATTCTATAATTCCATAAAGTGCAGAAGTTATAAGAAAAATAAAGAAGAATCTTATCGAGAATCTCAGTATTTTCATAACATTTTTTTCATCCTGAGGAATATCCTGTTTATAGTAGCCCCCACAGTTTTATAATAAAAAGCCACAGGACCAACCCAGGGGATTATAGCCTTCTTGTAGCCCACTTCCTTCATGAAATTCAGAGTTTCCAGTAAAAGCGCTCTTCCTATTCCCTTTCCTCGCAAACCACTATTCACACCCATGGGACCAAACCACCCAACTCCTGGATTATTAGTGTCAAAGGCGGAAAATCCAACAATTCTTCCTTTTTGCAGGGAAATAACCAATCTCGGTGGGTCGTACATAAAGGAAGTTAGAACTTCTTCTTCCCATGGAGGAAAATGCTTTTTCAGAAATATACGGACCTCTTCGTGATGCGAAGCTTTAGCTCTTATAATATCAACACCTTGAATTTTTTGATATGTATACACATGAGTTAATTCAAGGAACATGTTGAATGTGTAGTCAAAAACTTTATATCCATTATTTAGAAAGAAGATATAGATTCCTGTATACCGTGGATCAACACCGGGAAACATATATCTTGGTGCAGATTCAAAAACTCTAACTTCTTTCACCTTTTCTTCTCTTAATCTCTGTTCCAGCTGCTTCAAAAGCTTACTATTGTATCCGTGCATGAGTTTTATGTATCCTCTATCCTTTCTTTTCACTCCTATCACGAAATCTGATCCTTCTGAAATTATGAATTTCTCATCATAAGCAGGGTCTTTTTTTATAAGAAATTCCAGATTAGGGTAACTAATCTTTTCTGCATCCAAGAAATAAAAATTTCTCAGATCATCGATGTTGAATTGTAATTTCATGCAATCTTTTTTCCAGTTCTATTTCGTAGACTTTTCTCATTTCCCGAAATGAAAGTGAATCAAAAACAGCTTCTTTCTGCGGTTCTATTGCTTCCAGTTTAATTATAAAATAGCCCCATTTTGTTCTTATAGGCCCTGCTACGTCTTTTGTCTTCATTTTAAAGAGTTTTCTTGATACTTTATTCATGGGATCATAGAATGTGGGTCCTCTTAAACCACCTATCAATCTCCTTCTGGATTCTGATTCGGTTTCCACAAGTTTTTCGAAATCCGCTCCAAAAAGAAGTTTAATTCTTACTTTCCATGCCTTGAGCCATTTTTTGAATTTTTTGAAAAACGAATAATAGTAAGGGGAAGATATGTATATTTCTCGCCAGATTCTCTGTTCCGGGACAATTACCTTTTTACCAGTTAAATTCATGTGTGCTATAATAGAATCCTGAATAAATTTGTAAAGGCCAATCTCATAGCGAAGTTTTTCTCTGAGGGAATCTTCGCTGATATTATTTCCATTTAGAAATTGTCTGTATTCTTTGGGAGAGGGGAATTCACTTTTGAGTTCGTTCAGGTAAAAATCTATCTCTCCCTCTGAAACTTCTATGCCCTGTGATTTGACCAAATCTTGAAGCCTTTTCTCCATTTCGATTCTCTCCCTCAAAACCTGCCACGCCTTTTTACCATATTTTATTTTAAGGTAGTTTTCAAAATTGTATTGAACTTCAGGAGGAAACATAAGGAATAAAAGGACCATTAAACTGTTCATAATCTTTTCTCCATCCAGTTAAGCAATCTTTTATTATTTTTTAGGCTGAAATAATCAAATATTATGATATTTTTATACCCTGATTCTATTGCGTAGCTAATTTCCTGAGGAGCGTACTTTTCTGCGTCCTGATAATAAACTCCTACGCCCATAACTATCCTATCTTTAGGATAAATAGATGCATATTCTAAGAAGTTTTTATAGGATTTTTTATCCGGTGTGTAAGCCATGATACACAATCTATCGATTATATTCTCATTAACCCATTCTCTCCAATCCTGCCCCAGATTGTAGGAACTTGACGCTGGATTGGCAAATACAGCTGCTGTTAGCTCTTTGGGTTGTAATCTTTCTTTCAAGGTTTTTACCAGACCTTTTACAGCATCTTTTCTTTTTCTATTCCAGTACATTCTCAGCCAGTGGTAATATCGAATATGTGGTTCCCGGGTCATAACAGTATTCCAGTGAGGTGCTCTGTAATCAACAGCATCGGAGATCAATCTGGGGTCTATATGAAATCTGACGTTGAAATCCTCTATATTTTTCTCTGAAAAATCCCAGTAACCTCCGGGATATCTTATGAAGTCAAGATGTATGCCGGCTACATTGTATCGGGTGATGATTTCAGTGGCGTAGTCTGCAATAAATTCCCGCACTTCTTCTCTGGATGGATCAAGAAACAGACCATCCACACCGTAATTTATTATATCTTCATACTCATATTCTGCCATAGACCTCCCTTCCTTGTCATGCAAGAACCACTCTGGATGCTGATAAAGCACATGGGCGGAATCCTTGGGTTTGTCTTTAATTGACCAGTAGAGGCAGGTATTAATCCAGGCATGAACCTTGATATCACTACCTTCGATTTTTTTCACTAGATATCCTAAGGGGTCAAAATCTTCGCTCATATACTCAGTTCTTGGTAATATATCACTTTGATAGTAAGCATAGCCTCCCACAACCACCTGCACAAAGAGTTCATCGAATTTGTATTTTTGGGAGAATTCCACAAGTTCGTCGATTGACTCCTTTGTTCTCAAGGCTCTGGCTGTGACCCATAATGATTTTTTGATATTAATGTTCCCCATAGTCATAAGAAAAAGTATTGTTTTTAACATCATAATTCCTTGACGATCCTGTCTATTTTTAAAAGGGTTACAAGAAGTTCTTCAAGTTTGTCCAAGGGGAGCATACTGGAGGCATCTGAAAGTGCTTCTTTAGGGTTGGGGTGTGTTTCTATAAATATGGCGTCTATCCCCGCGGCAACCCCTGCCCTTGCAAGATATTCAATAAATTCAGGTCTACCACCTCTGGGGTCTTTAGAAGGTATGCCGTACACCCTTACTGTATGAGTAACATCAAAAACTACAGGATATCCGGTGGCGCGCATGATGGGGAAGGAACGCATATCTACCACGAGATTGTGATAGCCAAATATTGTACCTCTTTCCGTTAACAGTATTTTGTTGTTACCCACACTCTCTATTTTCCCGATTATGTTTTTAACATCTTCGGGTGAGAGGAATTGACCCTTTTTTACATTAATCACCTTTTGGCTTCTGGCAACTTCAAGAGTTAGTTTGGTTTGCATACACAGGAAGGCTGGAATCTGGAGTATATCAAGGACTTCAGATGCAGGCTTAGCTTCTTCTGGATAATGAACATCTGAGAGAACAGGTACATCGAAAGTTTTTTTCACCTTCTCCAGAATTCTTAATCCCTTTTCTAATCCTGGACCATAATAATTTTGTACAGAGGAACGATTATCTTTAGCATATGAAGATTTGAATATGAAGCCGATATTGAGTTTTTCGGAAATCTTTTTGATTCTTTCCGCTGTGTGCATCACGATATCCTCAGTCTCAATTACACAAGGCCCTGCTATCAGGGCAATAGGATTACCCCCACCTATTTTAATACCTCCAACTTCTATAACTCTGGTCTTATGCATAAGTTATTCTCCTCTTTTTAAAAGTGTTGAAAGATAATCAAAAATATCCTGTGGTAAATTCATATTTTTTAGACCGATAATGGTTTCCTCTACATTGTATTTTACCTTCCGGAAGTGAATTTTTCCATTTTCAATTACCACATAAGAAGCCCTTGGGTCTCCACCCCGGGGGAAACCTACAGAACCCGGGTTAATAATTCTGTAATCATGTAACTGATAATCCATGGGAATATGAGAATGGCCGAAAAGTATCAAATCAATCTTTTTATTTCCTTCATAGTGCATTTCCTCTTCTATAATGTGGGAGGGAGTTGAGGGAGTTATATATCCCTCATAAGGTTTTTTAATAGTACCATGTACCATCAAAATATTTATACCGTCCAGTTCCACTAATATTTTATCAGGTAGTTTTTTTAAATAATCTAATTCTTCCTCTGTAAATCTATAATTAATATTGTTCCTGGATGCCAGAGTAATTTTTTCAAAAAATTCTGTACACCCCACACATCCCTTACTATATGCAAGACTTAGATCGTGATTACCCATTATAGTGTAAGTTGAAATCTGCCTGATTATTTTAATAACGCTACGTGGTTCGGGTCCGTAATCTACAAGATCCCCGAGACAAAGTACAGCATCATATTCCTCTTTTTCCAGTATTGCTTCTAAAGCTGACTTGTTACCATGGATATCTGCCAAGACAAGTATTTTCATTTTATTCCCATTCGATTGTTGCTGGAGGTTTTGAGGTAATATCGTAAACCACTCTGTTTACATTTTCAAGTTCATTAATTATTTTTGTGGATATCTCGTTTAATACATTGTAAGGCATTCTGAACCAATCTGCAGTCATTCCATCAATACTCTCTACTGCTCTTATTACCACTGTGTACTCATAGCTTCTTCGATCTCCCTTTACCCCCACCGACTTTACCGGTAATAACACGGGAAATACTTGCCATGTTTTATTATAAAGCCCATGTTTTTTTATTACTTCCTCAATTATGCTATCTGCTTTTTGAATTAATTTCACTTTTTCCTTTGTCACCTCACCGATGATTCTTACTGCCATTCCGGGACCTGGAAAAGGGTGCCTTTCAGTTATTTCAGGTGGTAATCCTAGAATTTTGCCCATTTCTCTTACTTCATCTTTAAATAGTTCCTTGAGTGGCTCCAGAAGCTCGAATGGTAGATATTCTGGAAGTCCCCCCACGTTGTGGTGAGATTTTATTACCTCTGATGGGCCTATTACAGATCTGGACTCTATCACGTCAGGGTAAAGGGTGCCTTGGGCAAGATATTTAACTTCATCCTTAAGCTTCACTGCCTCTTTTTCAAAAAGTTCTATAAATTTATGTCCTATAATTCTTCTTTTTTCTTCAGGATTTTCTATACCTTTCAGCGCTTCTAAAAATTCCTTTTCTGCATCTATTATTATTAAATTGGGGTTATTTCCAAAATATTTTTTTACCCGTGCTTTTTCCCCCAATTTAAGCAGCCCCGTATCTATGAAGACAGGGTAGTAATTAAAACCAATGGCTTTTTCTAAAAGTTTTGCAACCACAGAAGAATCTACTCCACCGGAGAGTGCAAGGAGAACTTTATCTTTACCCACTCTTTCCTGTATTTCCCTGATTTTTAATTCTGTGAAGTCTTTTATTTCCCAATTTTTCGGTGCCTTGCAAATTCTAAAAATAAAATTTTCCAGTATTTTTCTTCCATCCTTTGTATGAACCACTTCGGGATGGAATTGTACCCCAAAAATATTTTTTGAGGGGTGATAAATGGCTGCATAAGGAGAGTTATCGGTGTATGCGATTATCTTAAAACCAGGTGGTAATTTCTCTATTCTATCACCATGAGACATCCATACCTGCGTGCCTGAGGTAATACCTTCAAATAAATCAGTTTTATCCTCACTAATAAACAGTTCCTTGAAGCCATATTCTTTCTTTTCAGCACGGGTTATAGTTCCATTAAAAAAGTAGGCAATCACCTGTAACCCATAGCATATACCAAGTATTGGAATTCCGAGTTCGAATATTTTTCTGTCTGGCAGAGGCGCACCATCTTCGTAAACACTCTTTGGACTCCCCGATAAAATTATTCCTTTTACTTCTCTAAATTCTTGAACAGGATGCCAGGGCGGGACAATTTCTGAATAAACCCCCGCCTCTCTAATCCTTCTTGCTATGAGCTGAGTATATTGTGAACCAAAGTCAATTACAATAATTTTTTCCATCAGCTTATTCTTCTCCCCTTTGGTATCTGATTTTTGATTTTACCATGCCGATAAAGTCCTGATCCAAGTATATCCTTGCCGAATTTTACTATTACCTGTCCCTCCTCTGCATCCGTTTCTGTTACCTTAATATCCTGACCTCTAAGAAAATTCAGTGCTTCTTCTGCATTTTGAAGTTCGATAATGTTTTTATTTGCATATTTTGCGAACATCTGCATGCCAGTTGTTGTAAATTTAAATCCTTTTTTAAAGACGCGCACCAATCTGATTCCTTTTCTTCTCCAGGTTTTTAATGAAAGCTTCGCAGCTTCTGTTGTTGTTATCCATATATCCCCGTGATACATAAGGGCATAGTCCCTAAAGATATCTTCAGGGATACCAAACCTCTCTTTAAGGTAGTTCAAAGCTTCTCTTATAATCTGACTCATAATACTAATTTTAAAGCAAAATCCTTGACATATAAACCATGAATAGATTATAATTAAATCATGTTAAGCAATCCGCAGGCAGAGAGGAGAAAGCTTCTTAATCTTTTCTATAAGAAAAACTTTGAAAAAGCACTTGAACTTTACACCAGTATACTCAGCTATTTCATTGATGATCCTGATTTTAGAAAACTAGGCGGAGATATATACTTTAATCTTGGGATGACTCAGGCTGCTGTTGGAGAGTATAGGCAAGCGCTCAACTTATATCGGAAGGAGAATAAGTTAAATCAGGCTCTTGCTGTTGCTGAAAAGATAAAAAACTTGGATAAGGAAGACAGCGAAATATTTCAAACCCTGGGAGAATTGTATCTCCAGCAAAATAACAAACAAAAAGCCGCTCAAAATTATGGTGAATATCTTAGAAGATTATTTAAAAACGGGGAATCTGGCAAAGCACAGAGACTATTGCAGAAGATTAGAAGAGATGGTTTGGAGGAATACCTTTCTAGTCAATTCGGTTTTGTGCTTTCCAAACAGGAATTGAACCGGATTCTGGAGGATATTTCCAAAGAAAAAATTTATGTTGCTTTCTTTGCACTTTTAAAAAAAGAACTGGCCCGAGCAGAAAGATATAAGAGAGAATTTTCCATAATCCTCTCAGAATGCGACAGGATACTCAACCAGGATGAAAGAATGCGACTTAAAGATGTCTGTCAGAAAACCCTGAGAGAGTCTGATATATATTCTCTGGGCAGCAGGTGGTTTTTCATTATTCTGCCTGAGACAAACAAATATGGTGCAGAAGGTGCAGTTAATAGATTGAAAAAACAGCTCAAGGCTACCAACATAGGTGTACAGTTCTATGTAGCATCTTACCCTACTGACGGTACAGAGGTTAAGGAGCTAATTGTTACTGCATTGAGATACAGGATACCTTATTAGTATAGAATTGAATAAAGTATAATGTTAATGCCAAATCTTATGGCCTTTTCTCGGATCTCTTGAGGATCACCATATCTATCTGTCCACCCATCTGAAATATTGGAGTTAAATGTATAAAGAAGAGAAAGTCTGCCCCCAAAGAAAATTCCATAAGCACGGGGAGGACCTTTATAATGCTCGTGAATTTTAGGTAAACCTTCTGGAAAATTATAAAATATGTGATAAATAGGGTGAGTAAAAGGGATCTCCTCCAGCTTCTTATCGGGGAAGGCCTTTTTGAGTTCCCTCCGGATAAACTTGTCCATGCCATAATCGTCATCTATATATACAAACCCTCCTGATCTCAGATATTTCCTCAGATTTTGGATTTCATCGTCACTTAAAACAATGTTCCCATGGCCTGTGATAAAAAGGAAAGGATAATTGAATATTTCTGGATCCTTGAGGGTTAAAATTTTCTCGCGGGGATTTACTTCAATGTTGCCTACCCGCTCCTTTAACTCCCGGGTTATATTGGGTAATATCTCCGGATCATTATACCAATCTCCCCCCCCTTTATATTTTATTCGCACAGGCTGGAATATAAAGGAGAGGAGAAGCAACAGCGATAATATCATTTTTCGTTTTCTTTTTCCTCTATCCGTTGGATTAATTTCTCAATATTATTTCTATCTTCCAACATTTCATAAAATCTTGTATAATCTTTAGGGTTGAATAATGCACGGACTATAGGTTCAAAGAAAACCAGTACCTGGCTAGCAATAAAGGACAAAGGTTTGGTACTTTCCAGAAGGACTATGGCAATAATTCCCAACCTCATGTTTACCACTCTTTCTGCAATTCTTTCGATAATATCGTCATATGTGTCTTTATTATTGTTGGTCTTCTCCATATACCTTCCCCTTCAAAACGATATGTCTCAAAGCTGGGTCTGCTTCAAGCCCCTGCGCTCTAATTATTTTATCTTTTTTAAACAGGATTACAGGGTGATTAGAATAAATCAGGTTTTTATTTTCCTCCCATCTTAGAGTGGAAGCATGTAGAGAGTCTCCAGTGGTAGAGATGACTTTTATGTCCCCGTAAGCGCTCATAATCCCCCTTTCCTCGATGACAAATCCAGAGTCTGCATATAATTCAGATGTTTTATTTCCTTTATCGTCAAAAAATGTAATCATAAAGTCGAACACATAGGTGGTATCATTACGGAGCGAGACCTCGGTGGCTTTAATTTCGATCTCCCTTCTGGAAAATCTTTTAAGGTCAAAAATAATATTGTATGCCTCCTGTTCTGATTTAGGCAGTGTGTTAGAGATCTTGTTTTCTTCCTGACATCCAGA
>QNDO01000005.1 GCA_003644895.1 Candidatus Hydrothermota bacterium
TAGGATAAGCAACTCCAATGCGGGGACTCATGTGAGCTTTTATAATCCTGCCTTTTATTTTGATATTCTCATTAAGATAATGTTCATACTCTTTCTTAACTAACGGTGGAAGATCTGGATCTTCCAAAGCTCTTTTGACTCCATCGTCAGCGTATTTACCAGGAATCCAGAAATCAACACGTGTCCCCACATTGGCTATCATACCCGCGAAATGGATTTGACCCTGAATATATATTCCTCCGTTCCAGGATACAGTCCTATAAAGATCGTGGTTAAGACCAAGACCTCCCTCTGTAGAATACCATGGATACTGGATATCAATCCACTGTATTTCGTTTCTGTTTGTTATAAAGCCTGTTTTCATCCTGAACACTTTAGAGAAAATTTTAACCAGGTCAAATTTTGAGGTGTAAGTCTCCACATAATGATCGTGCCAGTAAGGCGCATCTCCAAAATCCCAGAATCTATCGCCCGGAATTGTGTCTACAAGCTCTTCATATTCAGACCAGTGCTTCCCCTGGACATCTGCATGTAAATTTGTAAAGAATCTTGAAAGTTTTAGATCATAATACAAAGCTGGACTTAAAGCGTGGTGCCAGAGTAGCGCCGTCTGTATTCCATCACGGGTGAAAGTAAGATAATTATCAAGGATATGGATATATCTGTAAGGAAATCCATATGCAAAGGGATAGTCGCTTCGAGAATTGAAATATCCCTGATTAATCTCCAGGGATCTGGAGAAGAGAAAAGAAAGTTTATGGGAGTTACTTATTCTCCACGTAATTTTACCTACTGCAGAATAAGAATTTTCCTCCCGTGGTGAAAGCTTATCAGTGTCGTATACTGAAGTATAAAGCTTATCAACATGAGGAAGATAAGTATCTTCTAGCTTTGCATATAAATTAAAGAAATATGTGATGGATCCTGGAATATTTAACTTAAATAATTTAGCCAACCCCGCGCTTATAAGTTCCGGACCAGACAGTGTGAGTGAGAGAATGTCTTTGTTAAAGTGATTTTTTAAACCAATTTTCTCTGATAGACCGCCGATGTTGTCTCTCTTGTACATAAGATTTCCAGTGAATTTATTCCCACCTTCCCGTACCTGTAGGTTGACGATCCCTGACATCGCTTGGCCATACTCTGCGTTGAACCCTCCTGTCAATGCCTCTAGCTCTTTCACAGCAGAAACAGGCACATAGATTCCGAAGGCACTCCCTGAGAGGGGGTCCTTAATGGGAAGACCGTCTATGAGAAGTAGAACCTCATTAGATCGTCCACCCCTTACGTGGATATCTGTTCCCTGGCCCTGAAACCCAGCCTGTCTCTCCAATATACCTTTTATATCCTCTGTATGTATAGCTTCAAGTTCTTCAGAGGAAATACTTCTTTTGGAAGAAGAAACATCTTTTTCGAGGAGAGGTCTTTCTCCAACTACAACCAGTTCCTGAACTTTGAAAACTTCCTCATGGAGATAGAAGTATACTTCCTTAACTTCTCCATCTTTTATTATAACTTTCTCTTCCTCTGGCTTGTAACCAATCATTGATGCAACCAGAATATGCTCACCAGGAGGCACTTTTAACAAAATGAAACTACCATCGATATCGCAAGATGTACCTATCTTAGTTCCTTTTATTATAACATTAGCCATTGGAAGGCCTTTGCCAGATACTGCATCGTATACTTTACCGATGATTTTCCCCTGGGCATGAAGAAACAGAGGAAATATCAATATTATGAATATTTTTAATACCCTCAAAGTTATCCTCCTTGTTATGTAGGAGTTTCTTCACTATATATGTTTTTCAAAAACATATACCTTCGGTTTGTATTTTTTGGCTTCTTCTATAGGCAAGGTAATATACGAAACAACTATAAGGAGATCGCCAACTTCTCCTTTGCGTGCAGTGGCGCCATTCAAAATTACTTCGCCACTGCCCTGTTTTCCAGGAATTACGTATGTCGAAAATCTTTCTCCGTTTGTTATATTATAAACTTCTACCCGCTCATAGGGTAGAAGATCCACTTTCCTCATAATATCTATATCAATTGTTATACTTCCTTCATAATTTATTTCTTTACCTGTAACACGAATTCTATGAATTTTAGATTTAAGCAATGTGACCATCATTACAGACTCACCTCCATATTATCTATAAGTCTAGCAGGGCCAACAAAAACTGCGAGAGCAATTAATTCATTTCCTGTCAGTTTATCAACAGGTTGTAAGGTGTATCTGTCAACAATTTCAATGTAGTCTATTTTTTTCACGTGAGGATGCTTTAAAATAAATTCTTCCATAGCTTTTTTAATGATTGCGGGGTTTCTTTCTCCCTTTTTTATCATATTTTGAGCCAATAGTAATGACTTGTAAAGGCAGAGGGCGGATTTTCTTTCTTCCTGGTTAAGATATACATTTCTGGAGCTCATAGCAAGTCCGTCAGGTTCCCTCACAATAGGACATCCTATAATTTCTATATCGAAATTCAAGTCTCTCGCCATCCTCTCTATAACCCTTAACTGCTGATAGTCCTTCTTACCAAAATATGCACGATGTGGTTTTACTATATTAAAAAGTTTTGCCACAATTGTAGTTACACCTTTAAAATGTCCAGGCCTTCTTGCACCACATAGACCAGCTGAAAGAACTTTTTCCTCTACATAAGTGGAATAATTATCGGAATACATGTCCTTTACATCTGGAATAAAAACTATATCCACACCAGCTTCTTTTGCTTTTCTTATATCACCTTCTTCATCCCTGGGATAGCGCTCATAATCCTCTCCAGGAGCGAATTGTATGGGATTAACGAAAATGGAAATAACAACTACATCGTTTTCTTTTCTTGCGCATTTCATTAAAGAAAGATGCCCTTCATGTAGATAGCCCATGGTGGGTACAAAACCTATACTCTTACCTTGCTGCCTCAAGTCGTTTGCTATTTTCTGCATCTCTGCGATTTTTTTGATAATTTTCATTTTTTTAACCGGAAGCTATGTTCTTCATCAGGAAACTGTCCTTCTTTAACTTCCATTATAAATTCTTTCAATCCTGAAACCGCTTCAGTAAAGAGATCTCTATATACTTTAGCGAATTTTGGTTTAAACTCAGGATAAAGCCCCATAATATCATGAAAAACAAGGATTTGTCCATCTGTAAAAGGACCGGCCCCTATGCCTATTGTAGGAATATTTACCTTTTCTGTTACTTCTTTAGCAACTTCCAGGGGAATGAGTTCCAACACTATAGAAAAAACCCCAGCTTCTTCAAGAATCCTTGCATCTTCCAAAATTTTTCTTCTTGCTCTCGCTGATTTTGCCTGAAGTCTATACCCACCAAAACTATGAATATATTGTGGTGTCATTCCAAGATGTCCCATAACAGGAATACCGTAACGAACAAGCTTTTCTATCAAGGGGGCTACCTCTTCACCCCCTTCAATTTTCACTGCTTCTGCTCCTCTTTTTATCAGTCTACCTGCACTTTCTATCCCTTTCTCCACAGAACTTTGGTAGGATAAAAATGGCATATCTGCGATTAAAAGAGGAGAAGTTAATCCCTTTTTAACACAAGAGGTATGGTATTCAAGTTCCTCCAGAGAAACATTTAAAGTATTTGCATCACCCTTTATCACCATGCCCAAGGAGTCTCCCACAAGGACCCCGTCCACCCCCGCGGCTTCAGCAATTTTAGCCTGGGCATAAGTGTATGCGGTGACAAGGACCAGTTTTTCTCTTTCTTTTTTCCTTTCAATAAAAGTTTTTACAGTTATCTTACCCATTTTAGTAAGGCACAAATTGGTCTTTGCTTTCTACTCTCTTAATGAAACCTGAAAGGAGTTTAATTATGTTATCTAAATCCTGAAGATGGACAACTTCGCAGGGAGTATGCATGTATCTATTTGGAACTGAAACAAGGCCTGTAGCTACACCAGCCTTGGTCAACTGGATTGCATTGGCATCAGTTCCAGTACCGTGAGGAATACCTTCTATCTGATAGGGTATACTATCCTCTTCTGCTGTTTTTATAAGTAATTCGAATACTTTAGGATTAATATTTGGGCCCTTTGCAATGACAGGACCACTTCCCATCTTAATTTCACCAATTTTCTTTTTGTCTACACCAGGTTGATCAGTGGCAAAGGTCACATCTACTGCTATCCCCACATGTGGCTCAATACCGAAAGCACTGGTTTTTGCTCCCCTCAGTCCAATCTCTTCCTGCACGGTAGCCACAGCATAGACGGAGGCATTGAGCCTATCTTTAATTTTCGAAAGCTCTATTAAAGCTTCAAGCACAATAAATGCTCCCACACGATCATCGAACCCTCTTGCTACCACAAAATCATTCATTAACTTTGAATAAGAGAGAGCGTTAACAGCGGGGGCTCCAATATCTACTTTTTTAAGAGCCTCTTCCTTTGATTCTGCCCCTATGTCTATCCACATATCTGAAAATTCAGGAACTTTATCCCTCTCCTCTTTTTTCATAAGATGTATAGGCTTTTTGCCTATCAATCCCAGGATCCTTTCTCCATTTTTACCTTTAATCCAAACCCTCTGACCCTGGGCGATCTGAGGGTCCACCCCGCCAATGGGGGAAAAATACAGGAAACCATTATCGTCTATGTATCTGATCATATACCCAATTTCATCTATATGGCCTGCAAGCATTATTCTAGGTTCTTTGCCTTCATTTATAACGGCGATTGAATTACCATGATAATCATGGTATACACGGTCTGCAAATTTTTCTGCCCTTTCTTTCCATACTTTAACAGCTTCTTCTTCAAATCCTGAAGGACTCATAGCATTTACGAGATTCTCGAGAAATTTTTCCCTCTCAAGATCCATTTTATACCTCCCTTTTGTTTGAGTAACAAAATAGCTTAATTTAAATTAAAAGTAAAGTCAAGGGAATGCTATTCCTGAATTGAAGGGGATTTCGAGTAATATATTCTTCAAAATACAGCAATCCTACATTAAAATAGGATATATGAAAAAAATTCTACTTATCATAAACCCGGAAGCCTATCATATATTCAGGTTTTCCAGAAATAAAGCCCAGATTTTGAGAATTTTATCAGAAATAGGGCGGGTTTATATAGTTGAAACTCAAAAGCCTGGAGAAGCTATTGAGATTGCAAAAAGTGGGGTAGAGGACGGTTTTGACCTGATCATTTCGGGAGGCGGTGATGGAACACTGAATGAAGTTGCTAATGGTACTGCCTATTCAGGTGTTCCTATTGGCATTTTACCACTGGGCATAACTAATGTTTTTGCACTTGAAATGGGAATA
This sequence comes from Candidatus Hydrothermota bacterium, assembly GCA_003644895.1. Lineage (GTDB taxonomy): Bacteria > Hydrothermota > Hydrothermia > UBA1063 > UBA1063 > B29-G16. The sequence continues at coordinate 5,303 of QNDO01000005.1, forward strand.
CCTATGGGCGCAGTTAAAGCAGCAGAAATTATCAAGACAGGTAAAGTCAGAGAAATAGACCTTGGCTTTGTCAATGATAAACGTTACTACACTATGATGCTCGGGGCAGGACTTGATGGTTATACAGTTCATAATTTAAAACATGAGTTTAAAAAGATGTTCGGTAAACCATCTCATGTAATGGTCGGATTTGCAAAATATCCTTTCTATGATCCTCTTCCCATAGAAATAGAAATAGACGGAGTAAATAAGGGAATAGGTTACGAAGTTGTGATTTCAAATATATCATATTATGGAGGCAAGAGGAAGATGGCACCGTATGCAAAACCAGACGATGGGGAGCTTGATATAGTTGTCTTCAGAGAAAGTGGTTTCTTTAACGATCTTAAACATTTTTCGGGGTTTCTTATGGGATTGCATCATAAAATGGGTACGGTGGAATTCTTCAAGGGAACATTAATAAAATTGAAGGGTGAAAATGTGTATTTTCATGTTGATTCCGAACCTATGGGGAAATTGCCTGCAATAGTTAAATGTGCCCCAAAAGCTCTTAAAGTTATTGTTCCTTAATCAATTAAACTCTTTTGGTATACTCTGTACGTTTTATATTGCTTACCCCCCATGAACTTTGTTGCTCTGATAATCAGGTAATTATCCTCTAGAAGCCACGAAACTTCACAGTATCTGAATCTATTCATTGCTATAGCATCCTTCATCATGTGATAATAAAGTAGAGAATCTGCTCCCTTTCTTCGATATCCCTTTTTAATACCCAGAGCAAGGAGCCTGAGACCGTCTATCTTTTTAAGGCCTGTTAGAAATTTTATGAAGCCAAAGGGGAACAGTCTCCCGTTCATTTTTTTCAGTACTTGGTTTATGTCGGGTATGAGGAGTCCAAATGCTGCGGGATCTCCATTATATTCGACTATTTTGGCGAGCTCTGGTATGGCTATCTGTTTAAGGCCTTGGGCGAGATGCTCAATTTCTTTCTCTGTAAATGGAACAAATCCCCAATTAGCTTCCCAGGCACTGTTGTAAATATTAAATATTCTTTTAACCTCGTTGTTCAGATCTTTCATATTTACATTTCTTATTGTGAATCCCCATTCCTGTGCTTTTTCAGCAAGAGGTTTTAATCTCCGTTCAAGATGTGCTATAAATTTTTTATATTCCTCATCAATCGTTATCAAGTAGGCGACCAAATCTTTGGCTTTTTCGAAGCCATAACTTTCTATTAGGTCGATATAATATGGTGGATTGTATGTCATACCGAAGACTGGAGGAGAATTAAATCCGTCGATCAATAAGCCACACTCGTCATCATTGGTTGTAAAGTTCATGGGACCGTAAATGACCTTCATCCCTCTTTCTTTGAGCCAGTTAACAGCCTTATCAAAGAGAGCATACGCGATTTCTTTATCATTGAATGACTCGAAGAAGCCAAAAAATCCAGCGTCTTCGTCATGAAATTCATTGAAATTATAGTCAATATGGGCATCAATTCTGCCTACAGGTTTTCCATCTTTAAACGCCATGAATAGCTTTACTTCACTATGCTCAAAAAACGGATTGTGTTTAGGGGAAAGGCGTTTTATATCTTCGTCGATCAGAGGAGGCACCCAATTAGGATCATTTTTGTATATTTTCCATTCCAGCATCACAAATTTTTTTAATTCCCTCTTGTTTTCAGGATTTAATTCTCTTATTTCAACCCCCATTTTTGTACCTCCTTATAATCTCATTTTTCAATTCAATCCAATTTTTTACCTCTTCACCAAAATGTATATAATCCATACCTATTTTTCTAGCTCCTTCTACATCGTGTTTCAGTGAATTACCTATATATACAGCATCCTCAGGCTTTAATCCAGCTTTGTTTAAAGCTACCTCAAAAATTTTAGGGTTCGGTTTCCCCACTCCCACTTCTTCAGAAGTTGTGATATGCTTAAATAAATTTAGGATATTTAGTTTTTCCAGTATAGGAAAGATTATATTATTATCAATGTCGGATATTATTGCCATGTAAAATTCACCGGATAGCTCTCTCAGAACGTCAATTGCATTAGGAAATGGCTCGGTATAATTTTTATGTAGTTTGAGGTACAGACTCTCAAAATATTGTAAATCTTCTTTACCCACCAATATTTTGTTGGCAGTAAGAAGGATGGTAAAAGCATTTTTATATGCATTTATTATTATAGGCCATTTTTCGTGCGATGTTAGGAGTCTAGCTTTAACAAATCCGTTAAAAAAGGCATCTACTTCTTCAGGTGTCAAATTAAGCCTATATTTTTTCACGATCTCCCTCGTCATCATAAGGTGAAGTCTATGGTCAGATTCGTCTGTGACAATTGTGCCTCCAAAATCAAAGAAAAGCCCCTTTTTAACCATTTTCCAGCTCCTCTTTTGTGAAAATGGAATTACATTTTATGCATTTATATAATTCTTTTCTACCCTTTTTGTGAACCACTAGGAAATTAAAACCACATTTTGGGCATTTTATAGGCACAGGTTTGTTGGATAAGGTGAATTTACATTTTGGATAGTTAGAGCAAGCATAGAAAATTTGTCCCCTTTTATTTTTTCTTTCTATTAAGTCTCCCCCACATTCTGGACATTTCACACCTGTAGTATATGGTAAGGTTCCTGGACACCTGGGATAATCTATGCATGTATAGAACCTTCCTGTTCTTCCCTCCCGCAATATCATGTCTTTTCCACACACAGGGCATTTGATACCTTCTGCTACTTCCATTTCTAGAGGGCGGGTGTATTTACATTCAGGATATTTAGAACATGCAAGAAATTTCCCGTATTTACTCCAACGAATTACCAGAGGTGCTCCACAAATAGGACAATTTTCTTCCGTTACTTCAAGCTCCTTTTTTATACTTTTAGATTCTCTAACAAAGTTATCCAATTCTATCTTGAATCTGGAATAAAATTGTTCAAGAAGTTCTTCTTTGGTCATCTCGCCATTTTCCACCTTATCTAACATTTCTTCCATTCTGGCGGTGAATTCCACATCAAATATTTCCTTAAACCTTGGAATCAAAATTTCATAAACGAGCATTCCCAATTCAGTGGGTACCAACGAACTTTTCTGCTTTATTATATACTTTCTCTGATAGAGGGTGGATAGGGTGGGGGCGTAAGTAGACGGACGCCCAACTCCGTTGGCTTCGAGAGCCTTAATGAGTGTTGCCTCTGTATATCTCGCTGGAGGTTCTGTTTGTTTCTCTTCTATACTGAGATCTATTAATTTGATCTGATCACCCGGCTTCATTTCGGGTAATTGTTTATAATTGGGGCTATAATCAAGTATTTTATAAAAGCCCGGAAATAAAACCTTTTTGCCTTGGGCCTCAAAAATATACTGCCCAACTTTGATGGTTGCTTTGGAATGTTCTTCCTCAGCACTTCTCGCCTGAGAAGCAAGTGCTCTTTTCCATATTAAATTATACAATTTAAATAGTTCTTTTTTTATCTCATTCTGTATATCCGAAGGTGTGATGGTTGGATAAGTAGGTCTGATAGCTTCATGAGCTCCCTGAATCTGGATTTTCTTCTCTTTAAATTTACGTGGTTTTAGAGGGAGAAGTTCACTTCCAAATTTATCTTTAATTACTTTCCTGATTGTATTAATGGCCTTTTCCGATATCCTAACAGAATCGGTTCTCATATAGGTTATGAGCCCCTTTCGTTCCCCCTGGATATTTACACCTTCATACAATTCCTGGGCCAGTTGCATGGTCCTTTTAGGAGTAAAACCCAATTTTTGTGAAGCATCCTGCTGAAGGGTAGAGGTTTTGTAAGGGGGATAAGGTGTTATGAATTTTTTATCTTTTTTGAATGTTTCTACAATTCCTGTAAGTCCCGGAAGCTTGGATTTAATATCTTCCACAATTGTTTTGTCTTTTAATTTACCTTTGGTTTTCAGAAGGGCTTCGAATTTTTGTCCATCCTTCTCGAAGAGCGCCTTGATAAGAAAATAAGTCTCTGGTTTGAACCTTTCTCTCTCCTTTTCTCTTTCACAGATCAATCGCAGAGCCACAGTCTGTACTCTCCCTGCAGATAGCCCTTTCCGAAGTATCCTCCAAAGCACAGGGCTAACCATGTATCCTACTATTCGATCAAGGATCCTCCTTGCCTGCTGGGCATTTACTTTATTAATATCTATTTCTTGCGGATTGTTGATGGCATTTTTTACCTCTTCCTTAGTAATTTCGAAAAATAAAACCCTTTTTACATTCTTCTTTCTATCAGTTTTATTTATTACTTCTTTCACATGCTGTGCAATGGCTTCCCCTTCTCTGTCCGGGTCGCTTCCGATAAAAACTTCTTGAGATACCTTTGCTTTTTGTTGGATCTCTTGCACAACCTTTTTCTTTCCAGGAAGGATTATATAATAGGGCTTAAATCCCTGTTTAATACTCACACCGAACTTATTTTCCGGAAGGTCTTTAATATGACCTTTAGAGGCTACTACATCAAAATCTTTACCCAGATACCCTTTTATAGTTTTCGCCTTCGTAGGAGATTCAACAACAAGTAATTTTTTAATTTTAGACATGTGAACGATTTTAAACTAAAAAGCAGGGCAATTCAACGATATTCAAATAAATTCAATTATTTTGTGAAATTTCGGTAACAAAACTTGTGCTATAGAATACTGTTTCTAATTCTATCTAATCTTTTCTTAGCAAACCAAACCACAAATTGCAATCATCTCTGCCATAACTCCTCCTTTTTGAAATAGTACTTCTTTACTGATGCTTTGTCAAATATGCCTTCTCATTCCGTTAGTTCTATAAGAATTCGGAAAATAACATCCAAATTTTAAAATTCCTTCAGATACTTTTACAATAATACAGATGGACAGCGTGTTAAGCTTAAGGCATAAACTGCTAAATAAAATAGAAAAAGCCGATAATATTTTTGATTTATTTGAAGATGGCGATGGTGTCATTCTGAGCATTTCTGGTGGTAAAGATAGTCTTTGCCTGGTTGATCTCATGTCTTTGTACAATAAGAAAATTAACAAAAATTTGAAATTTTATGGTGTATATGTGGACAATGGAATGAGATTCTTGGATGAAAAAGAGAAAAAGAAAATTAAATCATTCTTGGAAGAAAGAGGTATTGTTTTTTATACTCTAACTGATGATTATAGTTTGAAGACTATAAAAAATAGAATAAAACCTTTTAATCCGTGCTTTATATGTTCCCGTGGAAGGCGTAAAAAACTTGTGGAGTTTGCCGTAAAAGTGAGGGCAAGGAAGATTGCTCTTGCACATAATTTAGATGACCTGATAGAGACTTTGCTTTTAAATATACTTTTTGGGAGAGAGATAAGCACTTTTTTACCTAAACAGGAACTTTTTAGAGGGAAATTTTATATTGTAAGGCCTCTTATTTTAATCGAATCAAAGCTCACTCGGGCCTATGCAATGCAGTCTTTACTTCCCTTTGTGGATAACAGATGTATATATAAAAACAAAAGAGAGCGAATTAGAGAATTTATCAAAGAGCTGCAAAGGGATGTTCCCTATATCAAAAAAAATGTTCTAAGAGCGATGATGAAGTGTAAAGAGGAATTTTTATGGGGCCAGTATGCAGAATTTAAAAAAGAAATCTTTGATTTTTAAACAAGAGGGGGATATTCCCCCCTCTTGTTCTTATTAATTTTATATCTTTTTATGGCATAACCACCAGTCGAAGCATTCAATTTCACCTTTCTGAGCTTGTTCGAGTCTTTCCTTGGCTTCTTTCTCACTGGCCGCAGGAGGAACAATAACTCTGTTCTTTATTATTTCGTTTTCAGGCCAGTTTGCCGGGATAGCTACACCATATTTATCAGAGGTCTGAAATCCCCGGATCATCCTCAGGATCTCATCCATATTTCTCCCCAGTTCTTGAGGATAATATAGTATAGCTCGTATAATACCCTTCGGATCCACTATAAAAACTGCACGTACGGTGTTAGTACCTTTTGCTGGATGAATGAGCCCAAGCTGTGCGGCTACTCTACCTGTATCATCAGCAATTACAGGAAATTTTATCTCTACGGGTTTACCCTCCACCTTAATGTTTTCCTGGATCCATTCCACCCATTTAATGTGGCTGAATACCTGGTCAATACTGAGTCCTATAAGCTCAGTATTTAATTCTTTGAATTTATCATACCTGAGTTGAAATGCCACAAATTCAGTTGTACATACAGGTGTGAAATCTGCAGGATGGCTGAAGAGTATAAACCATTTGCCTTTGTAGGTATCTGGGAGTTTTATCTTGCCGTGAGTAGTTTGTACTTCAATTTCCGGGAATTTTTCCCCAATCAATGGGATTTTGTTTAATGTATCCATGGTACTACCTCCTTTTTAAAACAATTTTTCTTTTTCCTGACATTCACGGCAAACACCATATATATAAATTTGAGTCTTGTTAACTCTATAGCCCTTTTTTTCGAGACTGTTAATCTGATCAGTGAGATTCAGATTATGGAAATCATAAATTTTCCCACATTTGGTACAGATAAAATGAGCATGGGGCTCGGGATTACCATCAAAACGCGCTTCTCTGTTATCCTGAAAGACAATCTTATCTATATAGCCAAGTTCTACAAGAAGCTCAAGGGTAGAGTATATTGTAGCTTTGGATATTGTGGGATAATTTTCTTTAATTATATTGAAAATCTCATCAGCAGATGGATGGTTACGATTACCAACAATGTGATTTACAATAGCCATTCTCTGTGGAGTTAATCTCATCCCTCTCATCCTGATTGCTTCATATATTAGGTTTTTTAGATTATCTGAACTTCTTTTAGAACCCTTCATGCCAATCCTCCAATATATTTTTATTTTAAAGTAAAAATCATTTTTTGTCAAGAATTATTTCAAAATAATATTAAATTTAATAAAAATCTTTTGAAGCTGGCTTGGTATTCTGTGATGTAGGCCAAATCTTAAAAAACTTATTTTATAAAAGTGATCAAGATGAATATGAACCTCTAGAATTATTGCAGATAGTAAAAAATGCTATTTTTAGTGGAGGAGTTACTCGCCTTTTTTCTTTTTCATTTCTTTTATTAATACGGGTATAACTTCAAATAGGTCCCCCACAATGCCAAGATCTGCAATATCAAATATCGGAGCTTCGGGGTCTTTATTTATAGCAATTATAAAGTCACTGGAACGCATACCCACTTGGTGCTGAATAGCCCCTGAGATGCCACATGCTATATATATTTTAGGAGAGACTGTCTTACCAGTCTGACCTACCTGGTGAGCATAAGGTATCCACCCAGCATCCACAGCGGCTCTGGAAGCACCTACTGCTGCATTAAGTTCTTTAGCCAAGTCAAAGATTACTTTGAAATTTTCTTTACTCCCAACGCCTCTTCCTCCAGATACAATAATGTCTGCATCTTCTAGGTTTACTGTTTCCCCTTCGGTAATAAGCACATCAAGAACTTGTTTCACAAATGACTCTTTATGTGGCTCATATTCTAATTTGATGATTTCTCCATCCCTTTCTTCTGGAGTCAATGGCTTAAATACACGGGGTCTAACAGTAGCCATTTGCGGGCGGGTAAACTCTGTTTTGATTGTGGCCATGATATTACCCCCAAAGGCAGGTCTGGTTTGCAAGAGAAGTCTGGTTTTTTTCTCTATATCAAATTCAGTGCAATCTGCAGTGAGACCTGTCTTCAAAAGAGCAGCAACTCTCGGAAATAAGGCCCTTCCTACTGCTGTTGCGCCTCCTATAACCACCTCTGGTTTGAATTGTTCAATTGCAGTCACAAAGATTTTTGCATATTTCTCATCAATGAATCTGTTTAATTCAGAATGATCCACCACAATCACCTTATCAGCACCATGGTTTATTAGAGCCTTCGCGTGTTTTTCTATATTATGTCCAATCAAAAGAGTTGTGACGTTAGTATTCAGTTTTTTTGCGAGTTCTCTGGCTATACTAAGTATTTCGAGAGAAACCCTTGATAATTCCCCGTTCAGGACCTCTGCATAGGTCATAACGCCGGAATATCCTTCTGGTACCGTTCTTTCCTCAGGTTTTTCTTCATAGAGTTCGAGTGCCTCAAAGGCACATGATTCAACACAAATACCACAGAATACACAGTTGTCTCTTACCACTGCTATACCATTTATAACCTCAATAGCATTGTATGGACATACCTCTTCACAGACTCCGCATCCAGTACAATTTTCTTTTATAACCCTGAGCTCTCTTTTTGGCATCATGCCCTCCTATATAATTTTCAATTCTTCGAATTTCTTAACAATTATCTTTGCAAGTTCTTCAGGCGTTCCTTCATGTTTTTGACCACCGATCTTTTGAGGAGGAGCAAATATCTTTATTACCCGGGTTGGCGAACCTTCAAGACCTATATATTTCCTATCCACGTCCATGGAGCTGGAATCCCATATTTCGGGTTTAAACCTCTTGGCTTTCATCATGCCCCGCAGGGAAGGTAGCCTAGGTTCATTGATTTCTTTGTTAACTGTGATTACACACGGTACGGTGGCTTCCACCACATCGTAACCATAATCTGTGAGTCTTTCAGCTTTAATCCTTTTTTCGTCAATTTCAAGAATCTTACTTACATAAGTAATTTGGGGTACATCAAGCCAGGCTGCAAGTTCTGGCCCCACCTGGGCAGTATCTCCATCAATGGCCTGTCTTCCACACACTATGACCCAAGGTGATCCAATCTTTTCAATGGCTTTGGCAAGGGTATAAGAAGTTGCCAGTGTATCAGCGCCGGCAAATGCCTTATCCGTAATAAGAATTCCCCGGTCAACACCCATAGCTATTGCTTCCTTCAAAGCCTCTTCAGCTTGAGGAGGTCCCATAGTGAGGGCTACTACTGTACCTTTTCCAGTGCGCTCCTTTATCCTGATGCCTTCTTCAAGTGCATAGAGGTCAAATGGGTTTACAATGGACTTGACTCCTTCCCTAATAAGAGTGCCCCTCTCCGGATCCATTTTAACGTCTTGTGTATCGGGAACTTGTTTTATACAAACAATTATATTCATATTACTTCACCTCTTTTAATAACTGAGAAGCCACAATATTTCGCATTATCTGGTTGGTCCCTTCATATATCTGGGTTATTTTCGCATCTCTCATCAGCTTTTCAACAGGATATTCTTTCATATAACCATATCCACCGAAGATTTGGACAGCATTTAAGGTTACTTCCATGGCCACATCAGAAGCCAGACATTTCACCATTGCAGATTCTTTTGTGATCTTCGTGTTACCCTTATCTATATTTCTGGCAACCTGGTAGGTTAAAGCCCTGGCTGCCTCCAGTCTTATAGCCATATCAGCAAGCATATGCTGTATGGCCTGAAAATTTGCAATGGGTACACCAAATTGTATCCTTTCCTTTGCGTATTTAGTTGCCTCTTCAAGGGCTGCCTGGGCAATACCCAGTGCCTGAGCAGCCACTCCAGGTCTTGAATAATCAAATGTTTTCATTGCAATAATAAATCCCATTCCTTCTTTTCCGAGGAGGTTCTCTTTGGGAATCTTGCAATCTTGAAAAATAACTTCTCTTGTGGCGGATGCTCTTATACCTAGTTTGTTTTCCTTCTTGCCAAAGCTCAGCCCAGGGGTTCCTTTTTCCACTATAAATGCTGACGCTCCTCTGGCTCCCTTCTCAGGATTCGTGAGAGCTATCACAGTATAAATGCCAGCCTCGCCTCCATTGGTAATAAATTGTTTCGTACCATTTAACACATAATAATCTCCTCTTTTTTCCGCTCTAGTTTTTATATTTCCTGCATCACTTCCTGCCTGTGCCTCTGTTAATGCGAAGGCTGCAAGTTCACCTTCTGCTATCCTTGGTAGGTATTTCTTTTTCTGTTCCTCATTTCCGAAAAGCAAGATAGGAAAGGTTCCAAGAGCAGTACCAGCGTAAGCAAGAGCGATACCAGCACAGCCTCTGCTCAGTTCCTCAACAGCAACGGTGAGCGACATGACACCTCCTCCAAAACCGCCGTATTCCTCGGGTATAAAAATCCTGAAAAGATCACTTTCAGCCATAATTTTTACTATATCCCATGGGAACTCCTGGGTTTCATCGTAGTAGGCTCTCTTTGCTTTTATTTTTTCTTCAGCGATTTTTCTTGCTAGTTCCTTGATCATCTCTTCCTCTTCGGTCAGAAAATAATCAATCATCCTTAAACCTCCTTATTTCTGTGAACTTAAGATCGAACTTAATTCCGTTAACAATCCCGTGGATATATTCGGGAAAAGAAAATTCTCCCAGATCGGTATATTCTCCAAATACAAGGGTTGTATCTTTTATTGAAAAACTTAAAATATACTCGTCTCTGAGTACAATTTTTACTGGCTTCCCTTCAAGAGTACCTATCACCACAATCCTACCGTCATTCAATCTATAGCAATCCTCGATGACAAGATTTTTTGATGCTTCTTGGAGTAGTGTTTTAAATGTTGAGAGATTTATGTCTTTTTGAAACCCATACACAGGATGAATAATATGAAACCATAAAGAATCCGAATTTATTTTAAATGTGAATTTTGATCTGATATCGAGATTGGCACTCTCAAAGTCACCAATCCCCTGACCCTCCACATTGCTTAAAGAATTTATAAGAGAAATACTTTTTTGAAGGTATAATCTTGCCTCATTTTTCCTTAATATGGTTCTTCTCGGAGCACAGAAAGTGAAAAATATTAAAAATGGGATAAGCTTCCTCATTGGAGTGAATTTTAAAATATTTTGTGTATTCAATCAATTTTACGGTTTTTTAAAAAATGAATTTGTAAGGAGAGTTAGGATAAATTTCCGAATACTGTCTTTCCATTGCTTTTACAGGAAGTCAAAATTATAATTATCCAACTATGAAACCTTATAAAAGATCTGTGAGAGTTGGACATGAAATAATGAGGATCGTCGCTGAGACCATAAGAACCGAGGCCCGAGATCCACGAATAAGAAATGTAACTATCCTGAGGGTAGAGGTGACGGATGATTTAAGAATTGCAAAGATATTTTACTCCTCTGTGGACGGGGAAGAGGCAGAAAGGGGGTTGGAAAGCGCAAGGGGATTTTTAAGAGGCAAAATAGCCAAGAATCTTAGAATAAAATTTATACCTGAAATTACTTTTGTGAGAGTGGAAGAAGAAAATGGATGGTTTTCTCAACATCAATAAACCAAAGGGATTAACTTCCTTTGATGTTATTAGAAAATTAAGAAAGATTCTTAAAATCAGAAAGATGGGGCATTCTGGAAACCTTGATCCTGGAGCAACAGGTGTACTGGTTATAGGGGTTAACAAAGGTACAAGATTTTTAGAATATATATTTAACTTGGAAAAAGAATACGTGGCCACTATTCAATTAGGTATTCTCACTGATACCTTGGATATGGATGGAAATATACTGGAGGAGAAGGAAGTCCCAACAATAACACAAAGTGAACTGGAAGCCGTCTTGGAAGAGTTCATTGGAGAAATAGAGCAGGTTCCTCCCTCCTATTCAGCAATAAAAAAAGAGGGGAAAAGGCTTTACGAACTTGCCAGGGAAGGAGTTTTTGTTGTACCAAAGGCAAGGAAAGTTTATATTCATTCTATAGAACTTCTGGAATTCAACAGAGATAGTTTTAAGATCAAGGTTGTGTGTTCGTCTGGGACTTATATAAGGTCCCTGGCCCGCGATATAGCTATCAGGTTTAATACATATGGATGTGTTAAAAATCTTGTAAGAACCCGTATAGGACATTTTAAAATTGAAAATTCAATCGATCTGCAAAATGAGGAAAAGATAAAAAAAGCACTCATCCCTGTTGGAGAGGGTCTTTCTTTTATGGCAAGCGTGACCATAACCAATAATTCCTCATTTTACTTCCGAAACGGTAATAGAGTACCACAGAGTGCTATAATAAAAAGAAGCCATGATGCCAGAAGCTTCTCCCTTGTTCGTGTATTTGATCAGTCCGGAGATTTTCTCGGAGTTGGTATGTTGAAATGGGATGGAGTATATCCTAAAAAAGTCCTAACATCATGAAATGTACGGTTCTATTGTTACTATAGGAAATTTTGATGGCGTGCATCTGGGGCATCAGAAAGTAATCTCCACAGTTGTTTCTCTTGCACGTGCATTCCTGATTGAACCTCTTGTTGTTACTTTTAAAGGGCACCCCAAGTTTTTAAAAATGTCTCCTGAAGCAAGATATCTTTTAACCACCCATGATGAGAAAATTTTTCTTATACAACAATTGGGAATTAAACACATTGAAGTATTGGAATTTAATGAAACCCTCATGCAAATGGGAGTAGAGGAGTTTTTACATTATTTGAAGAAAAATTTTAATATGCAACACCTTGTCATGGGCTTTAACCATCACTTTGGCCGAAATAGAGAAGGAACGCCCGAGAAAGTATCCAGATTGCTAAATAAGTTCGATTTTTACCTCACCGTTGTTCCACCTGTTTTTCTGAGAGAACAAGTAATAAGTTCTACTTTAATTCGCGATTTCCTCAAGGAAGGGAGAGTAGAAGAAGCAGCTAAGGCTCTTGGGCGGCTGTATACAGTCTCTGGAGTAGTTTCAAAGGGTAAGGGAATCGCAGGCGACCTGGGATTTAAAACGGTGAATATTACAGTACATGAAAATAAGCTATTACCAGGAAATGGAGTTTATGCGGTTGAAGTTCTATACGGTGAAAAAATATTGAAAGGGGTTGCCTACATTGGCAAAAGCCCTACCCTCGGCCTAGGTGAGCATCGACTAGAAATTCATCTTATAAATTTCAATAAACACTTGTATGGAGAAAACCTTACTGTAAATTTTGTCAAATTTATTCGAGCTGAAAAAAAGTTCGCTTCTTTAGAGGAGCTTACTCAGCAAATCAGAAAAGATATACAAAAAGCGAATAGTATTCTATCTCTCTCTGGATAATTTAGATTCGAGAACTTTTCTTTTCCCCTCATCTGATTGAAGATAATGTATCCTGGATGCTAAAACTATGCTTCGTGCTTTAAAATGCAGAATGTCTCTTTCCAATTTTTTTTCCTCAATCTTTAGTGCAATAAGCTGGTAAAAATTCACACCATACTGATATACCACCCATATCAGGAACAGCAGAAGAAAAATCCTTACCACACTTCTTATTTTTTTCTTCATATCCTACTTCCCGAGGGTTATAATTTCCTAGGGTTCAGGACACTACTACCTGGGTAAATTGCACTCTCCCCGAGCTCCTCTTCTATAACCAGAAGTCTGTTGTACTTGGCTATCCTCTCAGATCTTGATAAGGATCCTGTTTTAATCATACCAGTTCCAGCGCCGACAGCCAGATCGGCGATTGTGGTGTCCTCAGTTTCTCCAGATCTGTGAGAGATTATTGTAGTATAACTACTTTTGTGAGAAAGATTAATAGCCTCAAGCGTTTCTGTGACTGTACCTATCTGATTCAATTTAATAAGGACGGAATTTGCTACTCCCATTTTTATTCCCTTTTTGATTCTTTCAGTGTTTGTAACAAAAATGTCGTCACCCACTAACTGAATTTTACTACCCAATCTCTCTGTCAGGATCTTCCATCCTTCCCAATCTTCTTCTGCAAGTCCATCCTCTATACTAACAATGGGATAGAAGTTTATTAGATCCTCATAAAAGTCAACCATACCTTTTGCATCCAGTTCCTTCCCCTCAAAATAATACCGCCCGTCTTTATAAAATTCTGATGCTGCACAATCAAGGGCCAGTGCAATATCCTTTCCAGGAGTGTATCCAGCTTTTTCAATAGCTGCCACTAGAATATCTAGTGCTTCTTTGGTAGATGAAAGCTGGGGGGCAAAGCCGCCTTCATCACCCACTGAGGTGACTTCTCCTTTCTCCTTGAGTATTTTTTTGAGGTTATGAAAGGTTTCGGCACCGAATCTCAGGGCCTCTTTGAAGCTGGGAGCACCTAAGGGCACAATCATAAATTCCTGTATATCTAGTTGATTATCTGCATGTACACCACCATTAATAACATTCATAAATGGAACGGGAAGGGTTTTTGTATTTGTTCCTCCTATATACCGGTAGAGAGGTAGATTAAGAGAATTACTTGCAGCTTTCATAACAGCCAGAGAAACCCCTAAAATAGCATTTGCACCCAGTTTTGATTTATTTGGAGTGCCGTCAAGCTTTATTAGAAGCTGATCAATACCCACTTGATCAAAGGGTGATTTTCCTACAATTTCTTTAGCTATTGTTTTATTGACATTTTCAACGGCTTTTAATACTCCCTTTCCCAGATATCTTTTTTCACCATCTCTTAACTCGAGCGCTTCATAAGTTCCAGTGGAAGCTCCAGAAGGCACAGTTGCCCTTCCCATAGATCCGTCGTTCAACACACAATCAACCTGGATAGTTGGGTTACCTCTGGAATCCAGGACTTCCCTTGCAAATATTTTCTCAATCAATATTTTTTTCATACAATACCTCCACTTTTAAGGTTAATAAATGTAAATATAGTTTCTATAGTCTTTTATATCCTCGAGACTGGAGAAATCTTCCTGCCATTCTCTAAAGATGTAATTCAACATTTCAGACCTTAAGCTCTGAACCAGTTGAATTTTATTCTTCTCGAAATCTTCCCTAGTGGGTTCTTTTTTATCTAAGCATTTGATAATATACCCGCCATGTGGTTCTGTAACAAAAGGTTTGGATACTAATCCAGGCCTGAGAGAAAAAGCCACCCCGTTAAATTCTGGATTATACCCAATTATTTGATCCGGGGGGTTTTTCCACTTAAAGTATCCCGTTTCAGCCACATGAGCTTTTACCATGAGCTTTTCAGGGATAGAATCCATGGATAATCCCAATTTAATGAGAGAATCAGCACGGTTAAGGTTTTCCTTGACAATGTGAAGCTTCTGTGAGAGGATATAAAGTTTTTTGGCTTTTTCTTTTATATTATCCTCGTTGAAAGCCGGAATCCTTTTCCCCTGTTTTTTATAGAGGTACAACACAAGGTATCTATTATTCAAATTGAACACATCTGAAATTTCGCCCTCTTTGCCGGTTTTTATAAAATGCTTAACTATTTGATTTCTGAAACCAATGTATGGTATAAAAATCGCTTCCTGTGAAAATTCTCCTGTATCAAGAACTTTAAGATTGAGCTCTTTAGCAGCTTCTTCAAATCCCTTTTTCTTGGCTATATTTACAAATTCTTTTGCTTTCTCGTAGACATCCTGCTTCGTAGCTTCACTTGAGGCAATAGCAACAAAAATGTCCTTTACTTTTATGCTGTCACGCGCTTTTTTCTCAATCTTGAAAAGATACATTCCTCTCCCGTAAGTAATTGGCCCGACCACCTCGCCGGTATTTTTATCCTTTAATTTTTCAAATAATTCTCCTGTCCGCCTGTCATCCTTTTTAATCCATCCAAAATCTCCATCATCTTCGGAGTAGTCTTTAATAAGCTCCTCAAACTTACCGCCTTCCTTAAGAATTTCTAAGGCCGTTTCCAGCCTATCCCGGATAGTAAGAGTATCATCAATAGTGGGTTTAATCTCAAATTGAACCAGTTTTAAAGCTGCTTTTGGTTGCTCTCTAAATTTTTCTTTATGTTCATTATAATATTTTTTAATATCCTCATCATTCAGAGGAATCAGTGAATCTGGTATTTCTCTCGTAAAAATTGCAAGGTATTTAACCTTCACGCTGGTATTTTCTCTTTTGTATATATCCCAGAGCTCAGTGTCAGAAAAATCAACTGCGGCTAGAATATCCTCTATAGTCCATTCTTTAGGAATTTGTAATTTAATCTTATAGCCGTAAGCAGCGAAATACTGTTGAGCTCGAGGGTCCTGGAGGACCTGTTTATACTTTTCATAATCAAACTGACCATCAGTGTAAAAACTTGTGTCATTTCTTATCTCAGGAGGGGGATTCCTCAGAATTATCTGATAGATTGTACCATCCTGAATATTCATTTTTCTTTTTTCCTGGGTGAATTTAGCCCACCTGATATCCTCCAAAAGTTTATTAAACTCAGCCTCTCTGATTCTTTTAATCTCCTCTTCTGTTAAATTTTTATTCTCCCTGAGAGCAAGGGATTCCTGAATGGCATAGTTTACCCTTGCTTCAAAATTCTTGTAATCAATTTTTACACCCTCAATTTCTGCAATAATACCTTTTTGCCAGGGTTTTAGTTTTCTCTGGCCACTAATACGTGCGCCAAGTTGAAAGAAAAGCCATCCCACAAAGGCAAAAACCACTATCCATAGTATCAACTTCGTGCTGTTTCTCAGTTTCTCCATTACCATAAAAAATCTCCTCCTTTCTTTGATTTGATTAGAAAGTATAAAAAATTATAAGAGGAGAGTCAAGGAAATCACTTTAACATTTCTTCCTTGGCAAATTCTCTTCCGGGATTAAATTCACGAAGAATCAGATCCACCTCATCCAATTTTTCACCTATTAAATATTTTGCTAGATAGAATCCTAGACCCGGGCCTAGCATAAAGCCCTGTCCACACATCCCAGCCAGTTGAAGAAAATTATTAATCTCCAGAAAGCCGACAATTGGATTACCATCTGGGGTCATGGGATAAAGCCCTCTCCATGTTCTCCTTACCCGAATATTTACCAGTTTAGGTACGACCTCTATCATTCTTCGTGCAACTTGTGGCAAGAACTCCGAGGTTTCCCTAACATCAAACCCCCAAATACTGGGATAGGGGGTTAGACAGAAAATAATCTGCCCTGTTTTGTGCTGGTAAAAATAAAAATTCTTTGAGCCTTCCTGAGGGCGAATATCCACGATCATGGGATCAAAAAACCTTTTGACTGGCTCTGTTACACCGGCTTCGTGTGAATCAGGATTTACAGGAATTGAGAGTTCAGCCATGGAAGCGATCTGGGAGGCATAAGCACCTGCGGCATTGATAAAAATATCCCCCCTAAAGTTGCCCTTTGTGGTTTTAACTTCGATTATACTGTGTTTGTTTTTTGTAAAACCGGTGACTTCGGCATCAAATAAAAAAGTTGTGCCATGTTTTACAGCATGCCTGTAAAAGCTATTTATGGCCAGAAGCGGAGAAGCACTTCCGTCTTCAGGCGAGTACGTTCCGCCACGAAGCCCATAAGGATTTAATGCAGGTATTTTCTCTAGGAGATCATTCCTGTTGAGAAAATCTATGTTAAGACCATAATTCTTCTGATATCTAACAAGCTCCTTTAGAGTTTCCTCATCACTTTTACGGTATGTTACAAAACTATATCCTCCTTGATACCATTCAATGTTATCCCCTGTCTCCATTTCCCAATTTTTGAATATTTCAATACTTTTTAATCCAACAACTATTTTTGCGGGATTGGAGTGAGTAGCTCTGATTCCCCCAATAGCAGCTTTATTAGAGCCCTGTCCAGGACTCTTTTCCTTTTCTATCACCAGGACCTTGACACCTTCTTTGGCTAGGAAATAAGCGAGAGGAACCCCTGTACTTCCAGCTCCTATAATTATGATATCAAATCTATTCTCCATTATTTTCCTCCTTAATCCCTGCAAGAATTCCAAGGGGTACCTCAATAAAAAGAGGCCTCCGTGTCCATTCTTTGTATTCTCCCTCTTTTATACCTTCCTCTTTGAAGATTCTCTTTATGAGGTTGGTGCAGGTCTTTCCGCCGCAGGCCCCCATTCCGGCACGAGTCAAGGCTTTGATTTCATTCATATCCCTTACGCCCTCCCGTATAAGTTTCCTTATTTCCCCTGCAGTTACTCGCTCACATCTACACACAATTGCATCATCGGGTATCCTCCCTTCGTGGTACTCAATTGGAGCTTCTGGCTTCTGTATCCTTATTCCAGAAACCTTTTCCGCTATATCGGGACTCACTTTCAATTTCAATAATCTAGTGTTACCAAATCTTTTAACTTTACGCGATTTTACAATCAATCCCTTTCCCAGGACATTGCCAAGTCTGTCGGTCACATCCACAATGTCCCCAACTTTTACAACATTGTCTTCAAATTCAAAGGGAATTGTAACTACTGGTTCCCCCTTTCTCCAGTCCACTAAGGTAATTGCCAGCCCCGGACATATTGCCACACACATCTCGCATCCTATACATTCCCCTGTAAATTTCGGGAGATTCATTAAATTGCCTTCAATTACAATAGCATTTTTGGGACATATAGTGGAACACGGATTGCATGGAATTTCTTGCACGCAATTAATGATCGGATAAACCCCATCTTTTCTATTAGGGTATTTCATTTCATAAATCTTACCCGGCCTTGATTTTAATAATTCCTGGGTTTTATAAAGTTGCGGATCAATATCTCCACTGTACAGACCAAGCTCCTTCAAAATTTCAAGCCCTTTAATTCTGCCAGAAAAGATAGCCGAAGATGCCTCAGCTATTTCCTCCGCATCTCCTGCAGCATAAACCTTAAACCCGAATTCCTTCGCCTTTTCATAGAATTCATTCACAGGGTCAAGCCCCACTGCGATTAATACCGTATCACATTCAAATGTTTTTTCTGTTCCAGGAATTGGATTGAACTTTTCATCTACTTCTGCTATGGTTACAGATTCAACCTCCTCTTTCCCGTTGGCACTCAGTATGGTATGGGAAGTATACACAGGAACACCAAGCTTTAAAAGCTTCTCCTTGTGGACAAGATAACCTCCTACTTCAGGCATAACTTCGGCAAGTCCTACAACTTTGATTCCGCCTTGAAGGGCATGATACGCAGCTATCAGGCCAACATTTCCCCCTCCTACTACAAAGAGTTTACTTGTAGGCTTTATCAGGTCTCTGTTTAGGAGTGTTTGAAATGCTCCTGCCCCATATACACCTGGGAGTGTGTTCCCGGGGAAAATCAAAGAACGCTCTCGAGCACCAGCCGAAACAAGGATGATATCCGGTTCAACAAGAACATACTCTATCTGATCTTTTAATACTCCCACTTTTTTATCGCTATATATCCATGCCACAGTCGAATTTAACCATACTTCAACAGAATCATGTTTTCTAACCTCGTCCTCCATAATCCTGGCTATGTCTATTCCTCTTGTTCCGGCATAGCATGCGTCTACTGAACCGAAAAATTTATGTGTCTGCAAAACCAACTTGCCCCCCAGCCTGTGCTTATCATCCACAATTAATGTTTTGACACCTTTTTCTCCAAGTTCCTTTGCAGCAGCCAGTCCTGCAGGGCCTCCCCCTATTATAAGAACCGTATATTGATATGTTTTTAATTCCTGTGGTTCGGGTACATCATGAACTTCTGGAAGTTCTGGTAACCCATTTAGTTGATAGACTCTCATTCCCGGCTTGAGACGGGTCATACATGCTTTTACAGTTTTGCCATCAGCAATGACTTTACACTGGTCACACTGACCATTTGCACAAAATATTCCCTGTGGGGCTCCGTCTTTATGATGATGACCAAAAATCCTAATGCCATTAGCAAAAAGTGCTGCTGCTATAGTGTCACCTGCTCTGCCAAAAATAAGCTTATCGTTGTAATAAAAGGGAACCTTTTGTTTTTCAGGAATTTCAAGGATGGGATGATAAGAGAGTCTGTTCTCTTTCATATCATTCTCCTTTCTTGCTTTTAGTATAAAGCAAGAAGGCCGTAATTACAGCAATTTAAATATTTAACAAATGTAATTAAAAAAGTTGTAAATTTTTCGCTGCGACCTTATACTAAATTATGTAAAATTTAACATA